>JAUWCW010000175.1 GCA_030609125.1 Candidatus Rokuibacteriota bacterium | reverse complement strand
ACCTGCGCCGCAGAGTGCGCGATCTCGCCCGGGAGTGGGGAAGGAGCGTGCTGCTCTGGGGCCCCCCGGGGGCGGGAAAGACGGCGCTGCTGCAAACGCTCGCATCGTCTCTCAGGCAGGAGGGCGGGGACATCCTCCCCTTCTACTACTCCATGCCGAAGCTTAAGTGGAGCGTGAACGAGTTCGCCGCCGACTTCATCGATTCCTTTGCGGCCCAGTACATCGCGCACGCCGCGGGGGACCCGGAGCCCCTGCGGGAGGCGCCGGGACCGGGGATGCTGGAGAGCCGGCTGCGGGAGGACGGCACGGCGGCGGGAAGGTACCTCCGTGAGGTCTGCCGGGACAGGAGGGAGGGCCGGTCCGGGAGGTCTCCGGTGCTGGAGGCGGCCCTTCTTCCGGATCGCTTCGCCGCCGCGGGGGGGTGGAAGGTTCTTGTCATGATCGACGACTTCGCCCACCTGGCGCACTACCGCCCGCCGGAGCTGATCGGCTGGCCCCGTGAGGCCCTGCGGTCCCGGCGGGCGCCGATGATTCTTGCCGGGAGGACTGCCGGAGAGATCGGATCCTTCCTGGGAAGAGGTGAGGCGGCGGGACTTTTCGATCTGCTGGAGCTGCGGCCCCTTCCGGAGGAAGACGCACTCCACTTGATGCGGAGCCTTTTGAGAGTGGGCGGCGTGGAGATGACGGAGGAGCTTACCGGTGAGGCGGTGAGGCTCTCGGGACGCATGCCTTTCGCCATGGAGGCCCTGGTTCGCTGCCTGGCGGGCAGGGGGGACATCGATGAGGCGGTCCTTTACCGGTCGTACGCCGAAACCGTTTGCCGTGGGGAGGTCCACCGGTACTGGCTCGACCTCCTGGCCGGGTACTTTCCGGATCTGTCCGGGAGAAAGACGGCGCTGGAGCTGCTCGTCTTCTGCATCAGGGAAGAACCGCTCGCGCCGGCGGTGGAACGTTTGTCGTCCTCGATGCTCAAGGCGCCGGGGGAGGTCGAGGAAGCCCTGGCAGGGCTGAGGCGGGCGGGGCTGCTGACGGTGGAATGCTCGCGGGTGCGGATCACAGAGAACCCGACCTTCAAGGACTTCATTCTCAGTCTCTACCGGGGGGAGACGGGCGGAGGGGGTCTCACTTTCGTCGAGGCCTCGGTGGCGGCGGAGAAGATGCGGTGCGCCGGGGAAGAGAGGCGTCGCGAGGTTCGGAAGGAGGGGAAGAGGCGGCTTCGGACCCTTCTGGAATCCTGGTCGGGCCAGCAGGTGCCGAAAACGCTCTTTGCCGGCGGCGGAGTGGGGGCGGACGGAGCCGACGCGGGGGACGACGAGCTCCTGGAGCGGCTGGGAAGGTCTGGAGATCTTCTGCGGCTCCCGCGGGTGGTCTCCGTGGCCTCCGGCTTTGTCGGTCCCGGTTCCGGGCCTCCCCTCGTTGAGGTCGACGCGGCGGCGTGGGCCGTGCAGCCGGGAATCGAAGGGAAGGAGAAGAAAGTCTGCTGGCTCGTGCGGCTTCATGACGCGGGGGCGGTGGGCGAGGAAGATGTGGACGAGTTCGTACGGGGGGTGAGCGCCCTGCAGACGGGAGAAGAACTGGAGGGAGCGACGGCGGTGAGGTGGATCATCTCCCGGGAGGGCTTCACGCTGGGGGCTCTGGAGCGGGCCAGACGGGAGAGGGTCCTTTCGTCCACGGTGCGCCAGGCGGCACTGCTGGGGAGCATGATCGGCGCCGAATCAGGAACCCTCCTCCCGGCGCCGGAGGAGAAGGCCCGCAGGGGGCGGAGACTTGAATTCGAGATGACCATACCAATGGTCTCCGAGACGGAGCTTGTGGCGGCGCGGGCGGTGGAGCAGCTTGCGGAGAACATGAACTTCGACTCCAACGAAACGGGCAGGATAAAAATGGCGCTGGTGGAGGCATGCATCAACGCTTTCGAGCACAGCGGGCTGGCGGAGGGAAAGGTGCGGCTCTTTTTCACCGTTGAGGGCGGCAGCCTGATCATCCGGGTGGAGAACCGGGGCAGGCGATTTGCTCCCCAGGTAATTGCTCCTGCGCGAGGCAAGAAGGAGATGTCGAAGCGGGGCTGGGGGCTGAGTCTCATCAAGGAGCTGATGGATGAGGTGGAGTTCGACCGCAGCGAAGACGGAGTGAGGCTCGTCATGGTGAAACACCTGACTGGAAAGGAAGGAAGCGGTGGCAAAGTTCGAGACGACGACTGAAATACTTCATGATGCGGCGATAGTCAAGGTCAGCGGCTATCTCAGCGGCCACGGCGGAGAGAAGCTCGAGGAGGAAGTTGACAGGCTGCTCGGCGGTGAGAGCCGAAGAATTGTTATCGACTTCAGCGATACCGATCTTGTCAACAGCGTGGGAGTGTCCATTCTTATCGGTGTCATCGAAAATGTGAGGGACGCTCAAGGCAAGCTTTTCTTCACCGGGATGACTCCGGTCAACGAAGAGATCTTCAGGCTCATGGGGCTCCACAAGCACGTACCCTTCGTAGGCCGGGCGGGGGCTCCTCCCGTCGGTGAGAATGAAGAGGAGGAGAAATGAGTTCCGAAAAGACTCTCCGGAAGCTTCTCTTCAGCATAGCCACCCTGGAAGAGCTGGGAGAGGTCCTGAGCTCGCAGCAGGAGTTTCAGGAGAACATGAGGATGTCTCTTTTCAGCGTTATGGGCTCCCTCCCCGTTTCGAAGGGGGCCCTTTTTCTCTTCGATCCCAGGAAGAGGAAGCTGTGTCTGGAAGCCAGCCGGGGATTGGTGTTGGACGGGGACGAGCAGATACAACTCACCGGGAAGATGGTGGAACTGCTCCGAGTGCGCAAGAAGGCTGTCGTGGCAGGAGGGAGCCCGGTGCGCATGGCTCCCTTTCTGAAACGGGCCGGCAAGGTTTTCGAGGATGTCAGGGCAGAGATCATCATGCCGCTGAACTTCCGCGGGGAGCTGATCGGGATCATCACCCTGGGCAGGAAGTTCAACGGCGAGCCGTTTACCGTCGAGGATTTCGACCTGCTCGGCATCATGGCGAATTACATCGCCATAGGGATACACAACCAGGACCTCTTCCGGAGCCTGGAGTCGAGCAACAAGGCCCTGAGACGGAAGGCTTCCGAGAACAAGAAGCTTTTCCGGAATCTGGAGGGCCTGTATCACGATACCATCAAAGCCCTCGGCGCCGCCATCGACGCCAAGGACCCCTACACCAGGGGCCACTCGGAGCGGGTGGCCTGCTTTGCCGAAGTGATCGCCGTGAGGCTTGGAATGAACAAGCTGCACGTGGCGGCGGTCCGCATAGCGAGCCACCTGCACGATATCGGCAAGATCGCCATCGACAACAGTGTCCTTCTCAAGCCGAGCCGCCTGAACGAGCAGGAAATGGACCAGATTCACCGCCATCCCACCATCTCCTACGACATTCTTTCCAACATCAAGTTCCCCTATCCCGACGTGGCTCTCATCGCACGCCACCATCATGAATGGGTAAACGGAAGCGGATACCCTGACAGGATCAAGATGGACGGACTCAACACGGGCATGAAGGTCCTCAGCCTGGCCGACGCCTTCGACGCCATGACGTCCGACAGGCCGTACCGCCCGGCTCTCGGTCTCGACATAGCCCTGAAGGAAGTCTGGGACAACGTCTATCGCCAGTTCGACCCGCAGGTCTCGCAGGCCTTCTTCGAGATCATGCAGGACGAGATAGAGGGGAACGTGACCAAGCCGACCATAATTCCCAGGATTCGCAGCCGCTACTCGCCGCAGAAGATCAAGGGCCTCCTCTGGAAGGTGACGCAGGACCTGTCGATGCGGCCCCCCCCAGCGGAAGCCTGAGCTCGAACTCCCGGAAAAATCCAGCGACCTTCCCCGGGAGTTGCGGGCGCTGCTGACGCTTGACAAAACGCATTGATACTGTTAGTTTTTTCGCCATGATTGACGGTACGACCGGAATGGATCTGGAGCTTACGGAGAGGGAGAAGAACGTTCTCTACCTCACCGTTTACTACTACATCGCCACGGGAGAGCCCGTGGGGTCGCGTTACATCTCCAGGAAGCTCGAGCGCGAGCTCAGTGCCGCCACGGTGAGGAACGTCATGGCCGACCTGGAGGAGAAGGGACTTCTGCGCCAGACTCACCCGTCTTCGGGACGGTACCCCACCGATCCTGGCTACCGCTGCTATGTGGACCTGCTGATCCGAACGGAGCGGCCGCGAGCGACGGCGATCAGGCAGATCCGGGAGAGATTCGCGGAGAGGCACCGCTCGGTGGAGGAGGTTTTCCAGGAGACGTCGCGCACCCTGTCGGCTGTCTCCCACCAGCTCGGCCTCGTGGTGGGGCCCAAGTTTCTCAGCGACAGGTTCAGAAGGCTGCAGTTCGTAAGGATCGGCCGGCGGAAGGTTCTCGCCGTTATCGTTTCCGACAACGGCCTGGTCCAGAACAAGATGTTCGACCTCCCCGAGGACTGGAGCCAGGGAGAGTTGAATGCCATGTCGGAGATCTGGAACAGCAGATTCTCCACCCGCCCGGTTCGTGAGGTTCGCTCGGAGCTTCTGGACAGGATGGCCGCCGACAAGGAGGAGTTCGATCGCCTGCTGGAGGCGGCGATCGCCCTCGGAAGGCAGGCCCTGCTCGAGGAGGAGAAGGCGGAGAGCCTCTACCTGGAAGGGACAGCGAACATGCTGGCCTGGCAGGAGTTCGCAAGTCCCGACAAGCTGCGGCGGCTCATGACCGCCATCGAGGAGAAGAGTCGGCTCCTGCACCTCCTGGACAGGAGCATGAAGTCCGACGGGATCCAGATCTTCATCGGCGAAGAGATGCCGATTCCGGAGATGAAGGAGCTGAGTCTCATTACCGCGCCCTACGGACTTGAGGGCCGGGTCCTGGGCGTGCTTGGCGTCATCGGCCCGACGCGGATGGAGTATTCCCGGGTCATACCGATCGTGGAGTACATGGCTGTCAGCCTGAGCGACTATCTCAGCGTGGAATAGCGCGCAGGGGGAACTGGATGAGAAAAGGAAGAAAGAGAGACAAGATGAAAGATCGGGGCGGGGAAGAGACCGCCGCCGAGGTTGCCGCGGAGCGGCAGGAGAAGAAACTTACGCCCCAGGAACTGGAGGAGCGATGTGCGGAGGCGGAAG
>JAUWCW010000170.1 GCA_030609125.1 Candidatus Rokuibacteriota bacterium | reverse complement strand
CAACGGCGAGCATCCTGTGACCGCCGGCCTGGAGTCGATCGTCATCCCCTGGACGAGTTCCCTGGATGTCCTGGCGGATGAGGAGGGAAACGTCCGGGCCGAGGTTCTCGCCGCGTCCACCCCGTCATCCTGGACGGAGTCGGGGCGGTACGACTTTTCGCCGCAGCGGCGGCTTCGGCTTCCCGTCGAGGAGGGCGCCAGGCGGAGCCGACCCCTGGTGGTCCTGCTGCAGGGACGGTTCCGGAGTGCCTGGAAGGACCGGGAGCCGCCGCCCGCGGACGAAGGCGTGCCCGCGGCCCTGCTCGACGAGAGCGAAGAGACCGCCATTCTCGTCATCGGCTCCTCCAGCATGGCCCAGCCGGAGTTTCTCCGGCAGTTTCCCGCCGGCGCCGTCTTTCTGATGAACGCCGTGGACTGGATGACCATCGGTGCGGACCTCATCGGGATACGTTCCCGGACGGGAGGCGAGAGGGCGCTCTCCGAGTTTACCGCGAGGGAGAGGACACTCCTGAAGGCAGCCAATGTCGTGGTCCTTCCCGCCCTGGTCGCTCTCTACGGCTTCGTGACACTCCTGGTGCGGCGGAGAAGAAGAAATGCCGGCTAGGAAGATACTTTTTCTCACGGCGGTTCTCATTATCCTGGGAGGGCTGGCCTTCTTTGTCCAGGGCCCGGGCCGAAAGAACCGCCCGACCGAAAAGCCCCCGGTCTTTCCCGGCCTGGATGTTCAGGCGGTAAGGTCGGTCACCGTCACCAGGCCGGCGGAGACGTTCACCCTGAGCCGCGCCGGCGACGGGACGTGGCGGGTCGGCGATGAGCGGTACCGGGCCGACGCGGGGGAAATGGAGAGTCTTCTGGAAGGGCTGGCGGAGATCACCCGGGAAGCGGTCGCTTCCCGGACGACGGGGAAGCGGGAGCTTTTCGGGCTGGGAGAGAAGGAGGGAGTCGAGGTGATCCTCGCCGACGCCGACGGTGCGGTCCTGGCGGATTTTTCCGTCGGCCGTCGGGGTCCGGACCCCTTCACCGGGTACCTGCAGGTCAGGGGCGCCGGGGAGATCCTCCTCGTCTCCACCGACTTGAGCGGCGTCTTTGCCCGGCCCGTGAGCGGATGGCGCAACCGGACCATCGTCGCGGTGGATGTCGAAGCGGTCGACTCGGTCACCGTGCGCTCCTCCGAGGGGGAGGCCACGGTGGAGAAGGGTGAGACCGGTGCGTGGGTGATGAACGGCAGCCCGGCGGATGCAAAGGCCGTCTCCGACTACCTGGACCGGATCGCTGGAATGAAGGCTTCGGATTTTGCCGCCGGGGATGCGATGGCCCGGGCGGGTTTCGACGAGCCCGCCGTCGAGATCGTTCTCGGCACACCCGCCGGGGCGGTCACTCTCCTCGTGGGGGCCCTGAAGGAGGAGGTGAGGCAGCGTTACGTCCGCTCCAGCGACTCCGACACCGTTTACCTTGTCAGCCGGTACGTCACGGACTCGCTCGTCATGAGCGAAGCGGATTTTTCCCCCTCCGAGTAGCCCCCCCGACTTCGCCTCTTCCAGATAGGGGAACATGTGGACTTCCCCCTTTTGCCAAAGGGGGATTGAGGGGGATTTGAGAATCCGCGTTGGACAAGAGTGTGGTAGGCTTAAAAGCGTCGGCCGGCATCCGTCGGCCGCACGGAAGGAGAGAGCCATGCCGCGCGTAATTGTTCCCCTGGCTCCGGGCTGCGAAGAGCTCGAGGCCGTGACGATCGTGGATCTGCTTCGCCGGGCCGGAATCGAGGTGGTGACCGCCGGTCTGGGCGAGGGGTCCGTCCGGGCCGCCCACGGGACGGTCCTCGTCCCCGACGCTGCGCTCGACGAGGCCCTTGAGGCGGACTACGACATGGTTGTTCTGCCCGGCGGCATGCCGGGGATGGAGAACCTGAAAAACGATGAGCGCATTCTCGCCCTCCTCCGGGAGATGGCGGAGCAGGGAAAGTACACCGCCGCCATCTGCGCTTCGCCCGTCGTTCTCGCGGAGGCGGGCATTCTCAAGGGAAAGAGGGCCACGGGCTATCCCGGCTTTCTCGACCGCCTGGGGCTGGACGACGTGCGGCTGAAGAAAGACCCGGTGGTGCGGGATGGGAAGGTGATCACCTCCCGCGGGCCGGGGACGGCCATGGATTTCGCCCTGGAGCTCGTCGAGGTCCTGGCGGGGAAGGAAAAGCGCGAACAGGTAGAGGCCGCCCTCCAGCGGCCCGTCCGGGAGGAGTGACACCGTGAAATTCAACGACGAGGACTTTCTGCACCCCGCCATCCGGGGGGAGGTCGACGACTTCTTCCGGCAGGCCCTCGGAACGCTCTCTTCACGGAGCATCGGTGTCGACGTCTGGAATCCCCAGCTCGACGTGACGGAGGAGGACGACCGCTTCATCCTGGAGATGGACCTCCCCGGGGTGCGCCGCGAGGACGTCAGCATCGAGCTGCAGGGACGCACCCTGATGATCACCGGAAGCCGCAAGCTGATCCGGCGGATCGTGGGGGCCCGCTACAGCCACTGCGAACGGGTCTCGGGCAGCTTCCGCAGGTCCGTACCGCTGCCCCGGCAGATCGATGAGGAAGGGATAAGCGCGGCCATGGAGGAGGGGATCCTTCGCGTGGAACTGCCCAAAAAAGGGGCGGGCCGGTGAGCGCCGCCGGGACCGGGCCGAAGCCCCTCGGCCCGGACGATCTCTCTCCGGCGATTGATCTGGGCCGTCTCGACTTTCAGACTACGGAGCAGGTAGAGGGAGTCCGGAGTCAACTGGGGGAGGAGAGGGCCATGAGCGCCCTCCGTCTCGGGATCAGGCTCCGGACCGAGGGATACAACGTCTTCGTTGCCGGGCTGGAAGGCCCCGGCCGGGAGACGCAGGTCAAGGATCTCATCCTCGGAGAGGCGGGTGACATGCCCACGCCGCCGGACATTGTCTACCTCCACAACTTTGACGATCCCGACCGGCCTCTGGCGCTGAAACTGAAGGCCGGGGACGGCAGAAAGCTTCGCAAGGACATGGAGCGGCTCATCTCCACTCTGAGTCGCCAGATACCGGAGGCCCTGAAAAAGGAGAGCTTCGAGCGGGAAAAGGAGCAGATCACCTCCACCTACGATCGCCAGATCAAAGAGCTCTTCAACACGTTTCAGGAGTCGGCCCGGGAGAGGGGGGTCCTCTTTCGCATGAGCTCCGACGGCCAGATGGTCTTCGCCCCCCTGAAGGATGACGGCGAACCGGTGGCCAACCAGGAGGAGTACGAGAATCTCACGAAGGAGAGGAAGAAGGAGCTTTCGAAAAACAGGGAGGCCGTCCAGCGCGAGGCCAGGGAGCTGGTGAAGCAGCAGCAGGCCATCTCCAAGAAAGTACGCGAGGAGGTGGAGGAGACGGTCCGGAAATTCGCCGCCGAGCTGGTGGACCCCCTCGTCAGCGCCATCTCGTCGGAACACGAAGACGGGGACGTGGGCGCCTACCTGAAGAAGGTGAGGGACTCGATCCTGGAGAACCTGGAGAACTTCCAGCAGGAGGAGGAAACACCGTCTCCCTTTCCTTTCCCCATGCTGAAGATGCCGCAGGAGGACAAGTTTCTTCCCTACCAGGTGAACCTCATCGTCGACAACGCCGGCAAGAAGGGCGCACCGGTGGTTGTCCAGGACAGTCCCACCTACCAGAACCTCTTCGGCTCCATCGAGCGGGTCGTGGACCAGACGGGGAAACTGGTGACGAATTTCACCCGCATCAAGGCGGGGGACCTTTTGCGGGCCAACGGCGGGTTCCTGGTCTTCGACCTCGACGACGCCCTGACGGAAATGTTCGTCTGGAAGCCCCTGAAGCGGGTCCTCAAGAACGGACGCATCGAGATCGAGAGCCAGAACCCCTTTGCCTTCATTTCCGTCTCGGGCCTGAACCCCGAGCCGATCTGCATTGACATCCGGCTCGTCGTCACCGGGAGCCGCTACGCCTACAGCATCCTCAGCTCTGTCGATCCGGAGTTTCGGGGGATCTTCAAGGTCCTTGCCGACTTCGCGCCGGAGGAGAAGAGGGGGGAAGAGGCTGAATGGTCCTACGTGCGGAGGGTGGCCCACCTGGTGGCGGAGGAGAAGCTCCGTCACTTCACCCGCGACGGCGTGGCGGAGCTGCTCCGCTTCGGCGTGCGCCGGGCCGGCGACCAGTCCAGACTCTCCGCCCGGCTTCACGAGGTGGAGGATCTGGCGAGGGAGGCGAACCTGGTGACGTTGGAAAAGGGCGAGGAATTCGTCGACGCCTCCGCGGTTCGGGATGCGGTGGAGAGGAGAATATTCCGGGCCAACTGGATGGAGGAGAGAGGACGCGAGCTCTTTGAGGACGGGACTCTCCTCCTCAGAGTGGAGGGCAGGGAGGTGGGCCAGATCAACGCCCTGACGGTGATCTTTTTCGGAGGCTACACCTTCGGGCGCCCCGCCCGCCTCACCGCCAGCGTCTCCATGGGGAGTGCGGGGATCGTCAACATCGAGCGGGAAGCCAAGCTCTCGGGAAGCATCCACGACAAGGGCGTCCTGATCATCGCCGGTTTCCTGCGGAACCGCTTCGGCCGCGACAAGCCCCTCTCCTTTTCGGCCAGCCTCTGCTTCGAGCAGTCCTACTCCGGCGTGGAGGGCGACAGCGCTTCGGCGGCGGAACTCTACGTCCTTCTTTCGAGGATCGCCGACATTCCGCTGCGCCAGGACCTGGCGGTGACCGGATCCGTCAATCAGCGCGGGGAGATCCAGGCCGTCGGAGGGGTGAACGAGAAGATCGAGGGGTTCTTCAGGACCTGTGAGAGGATAGGGCTGACCGGAGACCAGGGGGTCCTCATTCCGGCCTCCAACGTCAAGCACCTCGTTCTTCATCCCCAGGTGGTGTCCGCCGTCCGGGAAGGCAGGTTCAGCATCTACCCGGTGACGACAGTGGAAGAGGGGATGGGGCTTCTCACCGGCATGCCGGCCGGGGCGCCCGGCGAAGAGGGCACGATCATGGACGCCGTCGACAAGGCCCTCCTCGACATGGCCAGGGCCCTCAAGAAGTTCGGCTCTCCCGACAAGGGGGAAAAGGAGGAGAACGGGGACGAAGACTGATGTCGCCGGGGGATCGGTGGCCATGAAAATCACCATCGTCGCCGTTCTTCTTCTGGGCGCCTACTTCGTGATGGGCCTTCTTCTCCGCCTCTCCCTGGACCGTCTCATGTACTACCCCAGCCGTGGACTGGACGCCGTCCCGTCCGACTTCGGCCTGGAGGCGGAGGATGTCGCCTTCTTCGCCGCCGACGGCACGCCCCTTTTCGGGTGGTA
>JAUWCW010000020.1 GCA_030609125.1 Candidatus Rokuibacteriota bacterium | reverse complement strand
CGAAACGCCGCTCGAGGAAGGCCGCGCGAGCATCGAAGTCGACTTTGAGGCGTCCCGCAACGCGGTGGGGCTGCCGGTGATCTTCGTCCACAAGAATGGCGGCCAGAGTGCATATCGCGTCGTCGAACTTCAACGGTTGGGGGACAATCGCTCGCGGATCGTGTCCAAAGCGGGCCTAAGGGCTCACGCAAGAATAAGTTCACAGAATTCGCGCTCAGATTCAGGTCGTATTTGGTCGATCTGATTGAGCGAAACCGCAGGAATAGCAGGGCTCTTTCGAGGATTTCGTGAGTGAGGATCGGCCGAAGACGGCCTGAAGATGAGATGCGAAAATGGGAAGTTATTCTTGCGTGAGCCCTAAGGGCCCGCGCGATAAGAAGTTCACAGAATTGGCGCTCAGATTAAGGATTTGTAAGGGAAGGTTAGATCCCCTTCCCGGGGGGTGCGGCCTCGTAGCTGTGGAACTGCATGCTGAAGGTGGCGCGTCCCTGGGACTGGGAGCGCAAGGCGGTAGAATAGCCGAACATCTCAGAGAGTGGCGCTGTGGCCTCGATGGCCCTCAGCACCCCCTGCTGATTGAGGGCTGTGATTTTCCCCCTGCGACCGTTGATGTCTCCGATGATCTCACCAACGAACTCTTCCGGCGTTATGATTTCGAGTGACATGATCGGCTCGAGAAGTATCAGGCCCGCCGACATCGTCGCCTCCCGGAAGCAGCGTGCGGAAGCGATCTTGAAGGCCAGGGGGTATTCCTCGACGAGGCGGCTCGAGACATCCGTGACGATTACCCTCAGGTCGATGAGAGGATAACCGGCCAGCATCCCCGCACCGAGAGACTCCGTCACGCCCTCCCTGATGGCCTCCCGGACCTCCTCGGGGAGGGCAGAGGCCGTCGCGGAAAAGGCGAAAGAGAACTCCGTTCCCCTGGGAAGAGGCTCCAGGGAGAGCTCGACTTCGGCCTTGACAAGCTGACCCCCTATGTCCCGGGAGAAGGCGGCGCGGTGGGTGTGGGAACCGGTAATGGTTTCGCGGTAGACCACCTGGGGCCGGCCGGAGCGCACCTGGACACGGAAATCAGTCGTGAGGCGGTCCAGGAGAACCTCGAGGTGGAGCTCTCCCATCCCGGAGATAATGGTCTGGCCCGTCTCCTCGTCCGTGCGGACGGCGAAGGTGGGGTCTTCGCCGGAGAGCTTCTCCAGGGCCGCGTGGAGCCGATCACTGTCGGAGACGGTCCGGGGCTCGACGGCCACGAAAATGACAGGGTTCGCGAAATTTATCTCTTCCAGGAGGAGTGGATGGGCCGGGTCTGAAAGGGTGTCCCCCGTGGAAGTATTTTTCAGGCCGGTGGCGGCCACGATCTCCCCCGGCCCGGCTTCGGAGAGACGCTCCCGCTTGTTGGCGTGCATCCTGAATATTCGGGCGACCTTTTCCTTGATGTTGCGGCCGGGATTCAGCACGGTCTGGCCCACTCTGACGGTGCCGGAGTAAACGCGGAAGTAGGTGAGGCGGCGGTCCTGATCGGTGATGATCTTGAAGGCGAGTGCGCAGAAGGGTTGTTTTGCCCCCGCCGTACGAAAGACCTTCTTGCCCGTTTCGGGATCGATTCCCGACACGGGCGGGATATCGACCGGCGAGGGGAGAAAGTCCACCACCGCATCGAGCAGAGGTTGGATGCCCTTGTTCCGAAGGGCGCTCCCGCAGAGGACGGGGGTGATCTTTCGTGCTAGGGTGAGGCGCCGGATGCTGAGTGCTATCTTCTCAGGGGGGAGATCTTCATCCTCGAGGTAGAGGGCGAGAATCTCCTCATCCATGTCGGCCAGGGATTCGATCATGGCCTTTCTCGACTCTGCCGCCTCTTCCAGAAAGGCCTCGGGTATGTCGGTGACTTCCGGCGAGGCTCCCAGATCGTCTTCGCTCCAGAGAAGGGCCTTCATGCCGGCCAGGTCCACCACGCCGCGAAATTCCTTCTCCGCCCCCAGCGGTATCTGGACGGGGAGAGGCTCGATTTCAAGACGCTCTTTTATCATCTTTATCACCTTGGAAAAATCGGCACCGACGCGATCGAGCTTGTTGACGAACGAAATGGTGGGTACGCGGTATTTCTCGGCCTGTCTCCAGACGGTCTCCGTCTGGGGCTGAACACCCGCCACGCCGCAGAAGATCGCCACGGCCCCGTCGAGGACGCGAAGGGAGCGTTCCACCTCGATGGTGAAATCCACGTGTCCGGGAGTGTCGATCAGGTTCACGTGGTTTCCCTTCCAGGGAAGGGTGGTGGCGGCGGCGGTTATGGTTATGCCCCTGGCCTGCTCCTGGGACATCCAGTCCATCACCGCGTCGCCGTCGTGAACCTCTCCCAGCTTATGGCTTTCGCCGGAGTAGAAAAGGAAGCGTTCGGTGACGGTTGTCTTGCCCGCGTCTATGTGCGCGATGACGCCGATATTGCGGATTCTCTGCAGCGGGATGCGTGCCATAGGGCGGAAGGCGGGAACTAATGGCCTGCCGAGGCCATTTTTACCGTATGGATATAGCTCTGTATCCCCGCCGCCAGGGCTTCGGCCAGGTGCTGACGGTAGACAGGGGAGGCGAGCCGCTTGCCCTCGACGGGATGGTTGATGAAGGCGACCTCGGCGAGGATGCTCGGCATCTGGGCGCCGATGAGGACGTAGAAAGGGGCCTGCTTCACGCCCAGGTCCTTGACGTCGCGATAGTTCCGGCGCAGCTGCCGGATCATGTTGTCCTGAATGATGCCGGCGAGCCGGCTCGATTCGTCCATCTTGGAATTGAATATCTCCTGAACGATATCCTCAAGATCGCTCATCTTCGCCACCGCCATGCTGTTTTCGAGAGCTGCCGTCTCCATGGCTCTCTGGCTGGAGGCGAGGTTGAGGAAATAGGTCTCCACCCCTCGAAGGTTCGGTTTCCGGCTGGAGTTGGCGTGGAGGGAGAGAAAGAGGTCTCCGTGGCTTCGGTTGGCGATGGCCGTGCGCTCCGCGAGCCCGAGGTAGACGTCCCGGTCACGGGTAAGGACGACCTCCAGCCCGTCGCGGCGAAGGACGTCGCGAAGCCGGAGGGCAATATCGAGGACTACGTCCTTCTCCTTGAGGTTGCCCACGCCAACCGCTCCCGGATCGTGAGCTCCGTGCCCGGCGTCAATGACCACTTTTCTGATCCCCAGGCCGAGCTGCTGCGCCAGGGAGTAGCGGTCGGGTGTCTTCAAGGGGGTTCGGGACGGAGAGGCGGCAACCCTGCCGGGGCCCTTGCCGGCGCCTCCCGTGGCGTCGATGACAATCCGGAAGGGATTTTCCATGGGGAAGATGTTGTAGGAGTCGAGCTGATCTATGTCGAGGACGACACGCACCGTGTCGGGGGTGAACTGCCCGGCCCTGATGGAAAGAAGAATGCCGTCGTTCACCGGTATCGCCGAACGCAGCCTGCTGCCCACCAGAGAGTTGAAAAGATCTATGTAGAGGCGGGGCGGTTTCATCTGGGCCGAAGACTCCTTGAGGAGATTGGAGTAAAAGTTCGAGGGACCGTCGAGATCGATGACGACCCTCGTGTACCGCGGGTTGGACCAGTGGCGTATGCCCGTGACCCTGGAGAGGACCGCCGGGACCGGAGAAGAGGCGGCGGAAGCCTTCTCCGGCGGCGCCGGCTTGTAGCGGGCCAGCTTGCGAAGCTGGGCAGCGGCTTCTCCCTTGCGACCGCCTTCGGGAGAGACCCATGCGACCTTCTGGAACTCCTGATAGGCCCGGGAGGGATCCTTGTACTGGGTGAGATATAGATAGGCGATGGCGATCTGGGCATCGCCGGCCAGGGAAGAGCCCGGGTAGTCCTTGATCAGCCTCTGGTAGTAGTGTTTGGCGCTGTTGATGTCCGGCCTCGAGGATGTCCAGCGGTAAAGGAGGGTGTAGAGCTCTCCGGCTCTCAGGAGGGCCGTCGCGGCCTCGGAGGCATCGGGGTGCTTTTCAAAGACCCTGCGGTAGCGGTCGAGAACCTTCATGTAATTGTGACGGTAACGCTGCAGCTTGGAGCTCTTTTTCAGGCCGGAGAACTCTCTCTCGGCGCGCTGCAGAAACGCGGACGCCGTGGAGGAGGATGAGACGGCAGAGGAGGAACGGGACTTGGAGGAGGGGGCCGTCGCCGCGCTGCGGTAGCGGCGGAGCTTTCTCAGCCACACCTTGGCGTCCGCAACCATGTCTCCCCTGGGGTTGATCTCCCGGACGCGCTCGTATTCGCGGTATGCCTGCACGGGATCGCCGTAATAGGTGAGATAGAGGTTGGCGATGGCGAACTGGGCGTCGTCGGCCAGGGAACTGCCCGGGTAGTCGCGCAGAAGCCTCCGGTAGTACTCCCTGGACTGGTCCAGGTCTGCCCTGAGAGAGTTCCAGCGGTGGAGAAGGGTGTAGAGCTCACCGCAGCTGAAGAGGGCCTTGGCCGCTTCCCTGGTGCCGGAATGGCCTTCGAAGACCCTCCGGTAACGCCGCTCGACGTTTTCGTAATTGTGGCGCTTCCGCTGAAGTGACTGGTGCCTCTTGAGATTGCTGAACTCCCTGTCGGCTTTCGACAGGAGGGTGGACGGTCTTGAGGCGGCCGTCGCCGAGGGTGCGGGAAAAGCCCAGGCGACTCCCAGCACGAGGAGAATAAAGACCCAGTGGACTCCGATATGCGTCGCCGTTCGTTTCACGGTCTATATTTTACAAGTATAGCGCTAAAAGGTACTTTTTTCAATGTCCTCTATCAGCCTTGACAGCACGCGCAGGGCCTCGATGGGGGTGGTGTTATCCATGTCGAGGGTGCGCAGGCGGCGGAGGACTTCTCCCTCTGCAGAGGTGAAGATATCCATCTGGCGTGGAGGGCGAGGGGGAGGGGACGACTTTTCCGCCAGCTGGGGATACCCATCGAGATTCAGTTCACTCTCCTCGAGGTTCGACCGGATCTCCCGGGCTCTCCGAATCGTGGAGTCCGGCAGGCCGGCAAGCTGGGCGACCTGGATGCCGTAGCTCTTGTCCGTGCCGCCCTCCACGATCTTTCTGAGAAAGAGGATTTTGCCCTCCCACTCCTTAACGGCGATGTTGAAGTTTCTTGCCCTCTCCAGGGTGAGAGGAAGCTCCGTCAGCTGGTGGTAGTGCGTGGCGAAAAGGGTTTTGGGCCCCCGTGGGCCGGTGCCGTGAAGCTCATCGGCTATGGCCCAGGCGATGCTGAGACCATCGAAGGTGCTTGTGCCCCTTCCCACCTCGTCGAGGATGATAAGGCTCCGGTCGGTGGCGTTGCGCAGTATGGAGGCGGTCTCCACCATCTCCACCATGAAGGTGCTCTGCCCCCGCGAGAGCTTGTCGGCAGCTCCAATGCGGGTGAAAATCCTGTCCACCAGGCCGATGTGCGCTTCCGCGGCGGGGACGAAGCTCCCTATCTGGGCCATGAGGGCGATCAGCGCCACCTGCCGCAGGTAGGTGGACTTGCCGGCCATGTTGGGGCCGGTGATGATCATGATCTGGCAACCGGAGGAGTCGAGGGAGCAGCTGTTCGGCACAAAGCGCTCCTCGCCGGAGAGCTCGATGACGGGATGTCGTCCGTCGACGATTTCGAGGCGGAGGCCTTCACTGACCTGGGGTCGACAGAAATTCAGCTCCGAGGCACAGTCGGCCAGGGCGAGGAGGACGTCGATTACGGCCACGCCTGAAGCTGTTTTCTGGAGCCTTTCGGCCTCGGCGGCCGTCGCGGCGCGAAGCTCTTCGAAGAACGAGAGTTCAAGAGCGGCGATTTTCTCCTCGGCGCCGAGGATTCGCTCTTCGAACTCTCTCAGCTCCGCGCAATGAAAGCGCTCGGCGTTCACGAGGGTCTGTTTTCTGATGTAATTCTCCGGAACGCGGCCGGCGTTGAGTTTGGTGACTTCCATGTAATAACCGTAGATCTTGTTGAAGCCCACCTTGAGCGTCTGAATGCCGGTGCGGCGGCGTTGGCGGGCTTCGAACTCAGTGAGCCAGGCCTTGGCGTCGCGCGACACCTCCCGCAACTCATCGAGCTCGCTGCTGACGCCCTTACGGATGAGTCCGCCGTCTTTCGCTTTGAGGGGAGGCTCCTCCACCAGGCGGAAATCCAGGCGATCCAGCACATCGCCGAGAAGATCGAGCGAAGCGAGGGATGAGAGCAGGGAGGACGAGCAGGGACGCAGTTCTTCCATGAGGGACGGGAGAGCGCGCAGGGAACTGCGCAGGGAAGCCAGATCCCTCGGCGTCCCGGTGTTGAGAGCGATTCGGCTGCCGAGGCGCTCCAGGTCGTGGATGGCGGCGAGCGTTTTGCGCAGCTTTCTTCTCTTTGACACGTCCCCGATCAGCTCCTGCACCGCGTCAAGACGCAGCTCAATTGCCTCGGTATCCATCAGGGGGGAAAGGATCCAGCTCCGGAGCTTCCTCCCGCCCATTGAGGTGGCGGTGCGGTCGAGTACGCTGAGAAGGCTCCGCTGCCGCCTGCCGTCCTCAAGGTTGCAGACGAGCTCCAGGTTTTTCTGGCTGGAGGCGTCGAGCACCATGGTGTCGCCGGTGTCGAAAGGCGCGAGGCGGGTCAGGTTGTGCAGGGGCCTGCGCTGGGTGTCCTTGATGTAGGCCAGGAGGGCGCCGGCGGCGCCGGTGCCGGCGGTGAAGTGGTCGCACCCGAAGGTTTCCAGCGTCTGGACCTTGAAGTGCCGGCAGAGGGACTCCCGGGCGAGACGATAGTCGAAGGTCTCGGGGGGGACCGGTGTGATCAGCGCTTGCGGCGCCGCGAGGGAGACGCGCTTTTCGAAATCTTCCCCTGTCCCGGCGGCAAGGAGTATTTCCGCCGGGGCGAAGAAGGCGAGTCGGTCCTCGAAGGCCTGCGAGTCAGCGGCGGGCAGTTCCAGGATGGTAAACTCCCCGGTGGAGATGTCCGCCGCGGAAAGGCCGATGAGCCCGCCTTCAGCGGCGACGGAGAGGATGAAGTTGTTGCTCTTGCCCTCCAGCAGTTTGTCGTCCAGGACCGTGCCGGGCGTTATGATCCTCGTCACCTCCCGGCGAACGAGCCCACGAGACGCGGAGGACTCCTCCACCTGGTCACAGATGGCGACTTTTCTGCCGGCGTCGAGAAGCCTGTTGATGTAGCTTTCCGCTGCGTGGCAGGGGATGCCGCAGAGTGGTACGCCGCCTCCCTTCTGACGGTCCCGCGTTGTGAGGGCGATGTTGAGAATGCGGGAAGCGTCCTCCGCGTCCTGGTAGAACATCTCGTAGAAATCCCCCATGTGATAAAAGAGGATGGCGTCCTGGTGGTCCTGCTTGATGCGCAGATACTGCCGCATCATGGGCGTTATTCCGGACATGGCCCTACCCGCCGCTGAGCGATAGCGGTGAAGTCGACGGGCCTGTTCTTGCGCGGGCCATCAGGGGGACAAGCATGATGGAGGCGATAATAGGTCAAGGGCAGGACGGGCGTCAAGGCTGGCCGGAAGAGAGTGGCCAGCGGGCGCGGAAGTCGAACCTGAAGTCCATGAGCCCGGCACAGAGAGGGAGGGCAAGGAGATACGGCTGGAGGAGGAGAACAATGATCAGAATCAATCGAATCGGCCGGGAGGCGTTCATTCGGCGCAGGAAATAGGCTGCAATGGAGAGGCCATGGAGGAGGTAGAAGAAAAAAAGCAGAATCGCGGCGTTCAGTGCAGCCGTGCGGATCGGTGCCGAGGGAGCCCACTGCAGGGCGAGGACGGGTATGAGAGCCCAGACGGCCTGCTCCGGGAGAGAGAAGCGCGTCAGGTCGGGTGTGGCCCCTCTGGCGGCAAGGGTGCGGGAGAGGACCTTGCACACAAGCAGCAGGTTGATTCCGCACTGGATAAAGACTGTGACGAGGATGACGGAGGGAAGTGTCCTGGCGAAGAGTTCCGGAAGCCGCGTCCCCGAGATGCCGGTGTCGGCCGAGAGCACCTCCACGGCATACTCCACCTCGCGGACGATGTCGCCGACCTGGTACTTGAGAAAGGGGAGGGGATCCAGCCCGGCGGCGGCGAAGTAGAGAGCGGACCCGGCGAGAGAGGCGAGGACCGCGGCCCCGGCGGCAAAGGCGCTGCTCTTTGCGACTCCCATCCCCCGCCGAAAGAAAACGCCGAGGAGAAAGGCCGGGAAGAGAGTGCCGGTCAGACAGGAGAGGGCCACCGTGGGGGGCGGGACCGGCAGCAGCATGGCGGCGGCGAGGGCGAGCGCCGCCGCCCCGCAGGCGGGGCCGTTGCGATAGGTCGCCCAGAGAAGGGGAGCCGGTGAAAAGAAAGCTCCCAGGGGCCCGATGAGCGTGTCGAATATCCCGAAGAGAAAGAGTGCCGCCGCCGCGGCAGCGGCAAGCAGAGACTCGAGGAAACCGCGGGTGAGACGCACTTTCCAGTTCTTCCTCACGGGGGAGCCTCTTCCGATCCTCTCGGGCGGAAGGGCGCGTCCTATCTCCCGGAAGAGAACGAAATCAGGGCTACGTTACGGGACTGTTTGATGGCCGTTGTCAGTCGGCGCTGATGCTTGGCGCAGTTCCCCGTTATCCGGCGAGGTATGATCTTTCCCCTTTCGGTGATATACATCTTCAGGAGTTTGACTTCCTTGTAGGCAATGAGGATGGTGTTGTCTTCGCAGAACTTACAGGTCTTTCTCCTGTGAAACATTCTCCTCCGTGGAGCTTTCATGGTCTTCTCTCCGTCATTGACACGACAGCACCTCTCGGGGCGCCGGTCGATGTTGATCTATAGGGCCCTTAGAAGGGGACATCCGGACTTTTGTCTTCGGGGGGCCGCCCCTTCTGACCTGACGGCGCGCCTGAGGCGCCCAGGCCCTTGGGCATGAACTGTACGTTGTTGGCGACAACGTCCAGTTTGTTCCTCGTCTGGCCGTCCTCGGTCTCCCATTTGCGGTAGTTGAGGCGTCCGTCGATGAGGACGAGGCTTCCCTTGTTGAGGTACTCGCTGCAGGTTTCGGCCTGACGTCCGAAGACCGCGATATCCACGAAGCAGGTGTCCTCTTTCAACTCGTCATCCTGCTTGTATTTCCTGTTCACGGCGAGGCCGAAATTGGCCACCGCCGATCCGCCGGGGGTGTATCGCAGTTCGGGATCCCTGGTGAGGTTGCCCATGAGGATTACTTTGTTGAAACTCGCCATCGCTTACTCCTTCTCCGGGGCGGCCGTCTCCGGGGCCTCGGTTTCCTCGGGAACATCCTTGCTCTCCGGCGCTTCGATCTTCAGAGTAAGGAAGCGCAGCAGGTCTTCACTGATCTTGAAGTTCCGCTCCAGTTCCATGACAGCGGAGGGCTTCGCGCGGTACTGGAAAAGGGCGTAGTGACCGTTCTGAAAATGCTGGATCAGATAGGCCAGTTTCTTCTTGCCCAGGTCTTCCTGCTTGTAGATCTCGGCACCTTCACGGACGAGAAGATTCTTGTAGTTCTCGATGCTTTCGGAAATCTCCTGGTCGTTCAGGGTGGGACGAAGGATAAAGATGGTTTCGTAAAAACGTTCCACGTTCTCACCTCCTCTCGGGTTTAAGCCCGGGGTCTCAGTCGCCCCGAGCAAGGAGCCTGTCCACATTTCGGACATGTGTTATTACCATAGCGGCGGAGGAAATTCAAGGCCTGTTGAAAAGGGACATGGCCTTGTCGATGCCTTCGGTCAGGAGTGTCTCCACCGCCTGGACACCTCTGCCGATGGCCGCGGTCACAAGATCCCGTTCGGCCCGGGTGAATTTGCCGAGAACGAAGCCCTCGGCGTCATGGCCGGGCGGGGGACGCCCTATGCCTATCTTCAGGCGTACAAACCCCGGGTCCTGAAGATGATCTATCAGGGAGCCGACCCCGCGATGACCGCCGGCACCGCCGCCGGTGCGAAGGCGGATCCTTCCGGGGGGAAGATCCAGGTCGTCGTGAGCGACGACGAGGGAGGCGACGGGGGTGTTGGTGAAGGAGAGCATCCGCTTCACCGCGCGGCCGCTCAGATTCATGTAGGTCTGGGGAAGGGCGAGGATGCAGGCGCGGCCGGCGATATCGCCCCGGCCCGTGAGGGAGCTGTACTTCGCCATGTCAAGCGGAATGTGGTGCCGCCGGGAGAGGGTCTCGACGAACTGGGCGCCGGCGTTGTGCCGGGTGCCGCGGTACTGCGGACCCGGATTGCCCAGACCCACCAGCGCAAACGCAGGAGGCACTTATTCTCCGGAGGCTTCCGCGCCTTCGGCTTTCTCCTCTCCGATGACCTCGGGTTCGGCCGCTTCGACCTCGGCGGCGACCTCCTCCTCCTCGACCACTTCCTCCTTGATGGCGCTCACCGTGACGATGGGAAGATCCAGGCTGTCCCCCAGGGAAACGCCGTCGGGGAGGGGGAGGTCCCGGACGTGGAAGGTGTCGCCCACGTCGAGACCGGAGATGTCGGCTTCGAACTTCTCGGGGATATCCCCGGGGAGGCACTCGACAGTCACCTCGTACATCTGCTGACTGATGGTGCCCCGCTTGGTCGTCACCGCCTCGCAGGTGCCCGTCATCTCGATTGAAACGGAAATGGTTATCTTCTTGTCAAGAGAGACCTTGTAGAAATCTATGTGCTCCGGGCGATCTCCCAGGGGGGAGAAGTATAGGTCGCGGATGATCACTTTCACGCTCTCCGCTGAGGCTTTGGCTGAGCCCGATATCTCGAGATCTATGAGGGCGTTTTCACCGCCCGACTGCAGAAGCTTGTCCAGGTCTCCGGGGTCAACCTGCAGGGAGCGGGACTCGATTCCCGGTCCGTACATCACGGCGGGACAGCCGCCGCCGGCCCGAACCTTCCTGGCCGCCCCTTTACCGGACCCGGTGCGTTCCTGAACGGTTATCCTATACGCTTCTTTCACTCTCTTCCTCCGTAGACGGGACACCCCTGATCCGGTGTCGCCGGGTTCATTGTTATAGCGCTAACCGGGTAATCATAATAATAATTATGAAAAAAGCAAGCGTGAGCCTGCTCTTCAGACGAAAAGCGAGCTGACCGACGAGTTCTCGTGGGTTCTGCGGATCCCCTCCCCGAGGAGGCCCGCCACGGAGAGAACCGTGAGCTTGCCGCCGTCGGGCGGGTGCGGAATGGTGTTGGTGACGACCACCTCCTCCAGACATGATTCCTTGATGCGCTCCTTGGCTTTGCCGGAGAGGACCGCGTGGGTCGCGGCGGCCGTGACGCTGGAGGCCCCTTGCTTGCAGACCGCCTCGGCGGCCTGTATGAGCGTTCCGGCGGTGTCGATCATGTCATCCAGGATAATGGCCTCGCGGCCCTCAACATCTCCGATGATGTTCATCAGCTGCGTCACGTTCGGGCCCGTCCGTCTCTTGTCGATGATGGCCAGCGAGGCGTCGAGACGCTTGGCGAAGGCCCGGGCGCGCTCAACGCCGCCGGCATCGGGGGAGATGACGACCGGGTTGCTGAACCCCTTGTTCTTGAAGTAATCCAGAAGAACGGGAGCGGCAAAGAGATTGTCCACGGGAATATCGAAGTAGCCCTGTATCTGACCCGCGTGAAGGTCCGTGCAGAGCACCCGGCTCACACCGGCGGTGGTGAGAAGGTTTGCCACCAGCTTGGCCGTAATGGGTACCCGGGGCTCGGCTTTTCGATCCTGCCGCCCGTAGCCGTAGTAGGGAAGAACCGTTGTGATACGGTGTGCCGACGCCCGCCGGAGGGCGTCGACCATGATCAGCAGTTCCATAATGTTGTCGTTCACCGGCGGGCAGGTGGACTGAATGAGGAAGACGTCCCGGCCGCGGACGTTCTCGTTTATCCGGAACATGATTTCACCGTCGGAAAAGCGGGTGATTTCTGCTTTGCCGAGCGGCTCGCCGAGGTGCTCGCATATCTCCGCGGCCAGCCCGGGATTGGCGCTCCCTGAAAACACCTTTAGTTGATGCTGCATGCCGATGATCCTCCCGTACCTTTCCTGTCACCCGAATCGCAAGGACTTTCCCTGCTGCTGCGGCTCCGTGCCGGAGCGTGTCTCAAGTGACGTCTCCCGTGAAAACGGAGCGAGGCCCGGGTCGCCCCGGACGCAAAAATTTAGCTGAATCGGCTTCTGTTGTCAACCGGGAAAACCCCCTCAGATATGCGCACTTGACAGCCGTCGCCGCCCAAACTTAGAATGCCCTGGGAATAAGTTGTTACCGTACGGTATCATCCGCTTCGGGGATTTGGCAACTTCGCACGGGGAGGTGGTAATGATTCAGAGGTCGCTTCGCTTGGGAATTCCCCTGGTCCTGATAGTTTCGCTCCTCTTGTTGCCTGGAATCTCACGGGGGCAGATGGACTCGGGAGAGGAGATGTTTTACGGCTTCAACGTGAACGCTTCCCTGGGAGGAGCGTTACCTACGACGGACGAATACGGGAATTCGTTCTATTTTCGTATTGGCGCCGGGTACGAGGTAACCCCCTATTTCAGCCTCGATCTCGGGGTCGGGCGGTTTGCGACCGCTATTGACCACGAGATGGAGACGCCGCCGGCCAACACCATCGCCGACGGAGAAATGAAGGTCATCCCGCTCACCCTCAACCTGCAGCTTCGCTACCCCGTGCCGAATCTCTTCGGAACGATCTACGGACTGGCCGGGGCGGGGTACTATTTCGTCGATTACTCCTGGAGCGGCGGTTCGAAGGACTATTTCAACGACGTCGAAGCCGTGTACGGCCTGGCGGTGCAGAGTGTCTCCGACAGCTTCGGCTTCCAACTCGGCGGCGGGTTCGACTATCCGCTGAGCGCCAATGTCTTTCTCAACGTCGAGGGGCAGTACGTGCTCCTCAGCCCGGAGGCCAAGGGCGCCTGGCGGGATCTCATCACCGGCGAGCCCTACCGGTTCGACAAGGAGCTCGACCTGAACACGTGGATTTTCACTGTGGGCGCCAAGTATCTCTTCTAAAGCGCCGGGCAGTGTGAACCGAAACCATGCCTGCCGGAGGGGAAGAAGCGGAGTGCCAGTCTGAAACACCGGCAGGAAAAGCAGAGGAGGAAGGAGCAGACCGTGGAGCAGACGAAGATTACATTGAGCGAAAAGGAGATGCCGACTCAGTGGTACAACATCATGCCCGATATGCCCTCACCCCCGTCACCGCCGCTGAACCCGGCCACCGGGGAGCCCCTCGGCCCTGAGGCACTGGCGGCGATCTTCCCCATGTCGCTCATCGAGCAGGAGATGAGCACGGAGCGAGAGATCGATATTCCGGAAGAGGTTCTGGATATCTACAGACTCTGGCGCCCGACCCCTCTTTACCGCGCCCGACGGCTCGAAAAAGCCCTGCAGACGCCGGCCAGGATCTACTACAAGTACGAGGGCGTCAGCCCGGCGGGGAGCCACAAGCCGAACACCTCGGTGGCGCAGGCCTACTACAACAAACAGGCGGGGGTCAAGAAGATCTCCACCGAGACCGGGGCCGGGCAGTGGGGGAGCGCCATGGCCCTGGCCTGCAACTACTTTGGACTGGAATGCACCGTTTACATGGTGAAAGTGAGCTACGACCAAAAGCCCTACCGCCGTTCCATGATTCAGGCGTGGGGGGGAGAAGTCTTCGCGAGCCCGTCGGACAGGACGCAGTCGGGGCGGAAGATCCTGGAGCAGGACCCGGATTCGCCGGGGAGCCTGGGAATC
>JAUWCW010000043.1 GCA_030609125.1 Candidatus Rokuibacteriota bacterium | reverse complement strand
GGAGATTGTGTGCCGGAAGGGTTCATGGTGAGCAGGAGACGGGACCCTGAGGAATATCATGGAGGAGCATCGCTTGAAGCACGAGGTCGAGCCATGGGAAGCGTTGCGATGAGCGGAAGCATGGGGTGGAAGGAAACCCTCGGTGGACATCCTGGAACGAACCGACTTCTGCTCCTCGGGATTGCGGCGATGGCCGTGTTCCCCCTCCTGCTGGTTTTGAGCTCCGCTGATGACAACACCCTGACCTCCTGGCGATGGGCGGTCGAGGGCAGGGATGCCGCGGCGATCTTCATGCTGCAGAGCGCCGGGGTGGCCGCGGCCTTGCTGCTGTCACGGTTTCGTCTCTCCCACCGCAGCAGGATGGTCCTCCTGCTGCTGGTGCCGTTATCCGTCGCGCCCCTGTTATGGAGTGTGCCCGAAGTCGTCATCGACGCCTCCCGCTACTTCACCCAGGCCAAGCACCTGGCGGTCTACGGACTCGCCTCTTTCCTCAGCGAGTGGGGACGAAGCATAGACGCCTGGACGGACCTGCCGCTGCCGGCATTGCTCTACGGACTGATTTTCAAATACTTCGGCGAGTCCCGGGCCGCGGTCCAGTTTCTCAACACAGTTTTTTATGCCGCCACTGTCGCCGCCACGTACAGGATCGGACGCTTGCTGTGGGGGAGAGAGGCCGGTTTCCTGGCCGGGCTGCTCCTCGCCGGATCCCCCTACCTCATCACCCAGGTGCCGCTCATGCTCGGAGACGTTGCCGCCATGTTCTTCCTTACGCTGTCAATCTGTCTTGCCCTGGACCACACGAGAAACGGAGGGCTGCACAGATTCCTGTTTGCCGTGGCCGCCTTTACGGGAGCCTTCCTTTCAAAGTATTCGCTGTGGCCGGCGCTCCTGCTGGCGCTGGCGGTGATTCCGGCGGGACGGGACCCTCAAGTCCCGAAGGGCACGACCGTCCGAAGGGCCGGAGCGCTGTTTCTGGCAGCGGCGGCGATACCGGCGCTTCTCCTTGCATGGAAGGGTGATGTCGTGCTCGAGCAGATCGTTCTGCTCTTCGATTACCAGTGGTCGGGGATCCTCCGGTGGGGGGAGAGCAACCTTTCCACCTTCGCTTTCCAGGTGCACCCGTTTGTGATCGCACTGGCGGCCTATGGGGCCTGCATGGCGGCGCGGAGAAAGGACCCTTCCTACCTCGTCGCCTGCTCCTTGCCGATGCTCGCGGTTCTTTTCCAGATCAGGAGGGTCCGGTACCTGATGGTAGTCTTTCCGCTCCTGGCCTTGGCGGCGGCGTACGGCCTCGGCAGTCTTCGAGATGGGCGCTCGAGACGCTGCGTCGTCTACGCGGTCGTGATTTTCTCCACGGTGACCGCCCTGTTCCTCTATCGTCCGTTTCTGCAGAACCTGAGCCTGGTGAATCTCAAGCACGCCGGCTCTTTTCTGAACGCAGCGGGACAGGACCGGGTGGAGGTCCTGGTTTCATGGAATGACGAATCGGCTGTCAGCCCGGCCATCGCGGTTCCTCTGCTGGACATCTACACCAAAGGGAGGATCAGCTACCGGCACGCCCCCCCGCCGGCGGCGTCGGAGAGCCGGGCGATGACCTCGCCTTTCAGGTTCAGCTGGAGGTACCGCAACCCCGGGTATTATGCCGCCGGGAGCGGGAGCACGAGGGATCCGGCCGTCGCCCTCATAGCCGGATCACCGGCTTCCGTCCTCCCTGCCGCTGTCAGAGAAAGAACGCGAGGCTACACGAAGCGGTCCTTCCACATTGATGACGGGCGATTCAGATATCGGACTCTGGTGACGGTCTTCATCCCGCCTCGCCCCGGCGAGTGACTCGCCTGCGGGAAAGACGCCGTCAGGACGAGGGAGGCATGAGCCCCAGGTTCTTCATCTTGGTGCGGAGTGTCTTGCGGGATATCCCCAGCATAACGGCCGCGGCGGACTGGTTCCACGAGGTCTTGTCAAGGGCCTTTGTTATCACGCGCTTTTCAATCTTCAGCAAATCGAATTCACCGTCGTCCGGCTCGGCCTCGTCGGCCATCAACTTGAACTTGTGAGGTACGCACTCGACGCTGATGTGATCATAGGGGCACAGTATCACCGCCCGCTCTATGGTGTTCTCCAGTTCACGGACGTTTCCCGGCCAATCGTACTGATCGAAGAGGCGAAGCACATCCTCCGAGAACCCCTGGACCTCCTTCTTGTTGCGCTTGCTGAAAACCTCGAGAAAGTGCGAGGCCAGGAGCGGGATGTCTTCCCTCCTCTCCCGCAGAGGCGGCATGGTGATGGTTATCACGTTGAGCCGGTAGTAGAGATCGGACCGGAAGTCGCCTTTCTCGACGGCCTCTTCGAGGTTGTGGTTCGTGGCGGCTATCACCCGGGCGTCTACCTTGATAAGCCTTTTTCCGCCAACCCGGAAGAATTCCTTCTCCTGGAGAAAGCGCAGAAGCTTCTTCTGAAGTGAGAAATCGAGGTCGCCGATCTCGTCGAGGAAGATCGTTCCGCCGCTGGCCATTTCGATGAGCCCGAGTTTGCTGTCGTAGGCGCAGGTGAAGGCCCCCTTCTCGTGTCCGAAGAGCTCGCTTTCCACGAGCTCTTCGGGAATGGTGGTGCAGTCCAGGGGGATGAAGGGCCCGCCGCACTTGAGAGAGTGGTAATGGATGGCCCGGGCAGCAAGCTCTTTCCCCGTTCCGCTTTCCCCCGTGACCAGCACGTTGGCTTCGGTCTTGCTTATGCGGGCGATCATGGAGAAGACCCCGCGGATGGCCTCCGACCCCCCGATGATGTTGTAGAACTGATAACGGCCCACGGATTTGTCTTTAAGAGAGGGGTCCTCGCTGCGGAGCGCCTCGCGCACGACCGTCAGGAGGGCCTCGAGGTTCACCGGCTTGGCCAGGAACGTGTAGGCGCCCTTTTTCATCGCTTCCACCGCCAGCTCTATCGTGCCGTAGGCGGTGAGGAGGATAACCGGCACGGAAGGGCTGTCCGCCTTGATTTTTTCGAGAAGTATGTCGCCGGTGACGTCCGGAAGGCGGTAGTCAAGGAGCACGAGGTCGTAGCGGCGCTCCTTGAGCCGGGCCTCGGCCTCTTCGCCGTTCAGGGCGGTGTGCGGCTCAAAGCCGTCCTTCCTGAACGCCGCGGACAGAACTTTCAGGGTGTTCACCTCGTCGTCTACGATCAGTATAGTGCGATTCATGTCTTCGCCGGCAGGCGGATGGTAAACTCGCTGCCCTCTCCGGGAGCGCTTCGGACATCGATGTCACCGCCGTGTTCCATCGCGACTTTCCTGCTGAAAGCGAGGCCGAGGCCGGTTCCCCTGGTCTTGGTGGTGAAGAAGGGGTTGAAGATGCGCTGCAGGTCCTCCGTGCCGATGCCGGAGCCGTCGTCTCGTACTGCAATGAGCACGTCCCCGTTGACGGCAGCCGTGCTGACGCGAATGCTCCCTTTTTCCGAAACGGCATCGAAGGAGTTGAGCAGCAGGTTGATGAGCAGCTGCTTCATCTGGTTGTAGTCGATCAGCACTCCCGGGATACCCTCCTGCAGCCTCGACTCGACTCGCAGGCCTCTTTCTTCGCTCTCCTCCTTCAGGAGGTTCATTGTGTCGAGGACCAGCTCGTTGATGTCGGCCGGTTTGAAGTCGGGGCGCAGCGGCCGGGCGAAGTTGAGGAGATTGGAGGTGAGCTTGTTGATCCTTGTCGCTTCCTCGGAGATAACCGTGGCGAACTCATGCACCAGGTCGCTCCGGAAGTTCTTCTTCAGGTAGTGGGCGGCGCTGCCGATGGCGTTGAGGGGGTTCTTTATTTCGTGAGCCAGAGTCGCCGACAGTTCCCCGGTGGCGGCGAGTCTGGTGAGCCGCTCCTTTTCCGTGAAAGACTCTCTCAGTTTTGCAAGCATGTCGTTGAAGGCGTCGGCCAGGGTGCCGATCTCGTCCTGGCTGCTCGTCAGGATGGTGCCCTCAGCCCCCTCGTCCGCTATCCGGTCAACCGACTCCTTGAGCTTGAGCAGAGGACGCATCAGCTTCAGGATGAGAACAAGGGCGAAGAGAAGACAGGAAGCCATGCTCACCAGGACGAGATGGAAAACGATCAGCTTCTTGCTGATGAGCTGTATCGGATAGAGGTTTTCATAGAAGACGACCATTCCGAAAGCGAGGACGGGAATGGCCGCCATGAGGCTGAAGGTGGTGATGAACTTGTAGAGGATACTTTCCCTCAGGTTCGTGAGTTCCTGTCTGTTGATGCTGAGAAAGAGGGCAAGAAAGCCCATGGGGCGAAGAATGTGCCCGAAAATCCAGGAGTTGGAACCGATGCCGGACGGAAAGAAGAGGGCTATCGCAGAGATGCATATCAGGAGATGGCCGAGAGCGGAGAGGAGAAAACGGTTCAGCCGGGTGTGGTAGAAGGTCGCCATGTACAGGATGCTCACTATCCCGGAAAGATAGGCGATGACGATCCAGACCAGAGGGCGGAACTCGTTGAATATCGGAAACTGTTCGTATACCTGCGGCAGCAGGAGAAGGAGCAGGGGGAGGTAGAGGAGCGGGAAGGCCCGCTTTTTCCACGGGTCTTCTGATGAAATGGCGACAATCAGCGTCAAAAGACCGAGGCAGTAGCCGGTAAGGGTCTGGTAGAGCAGGTTCTGGTTGAAACCGGCGGCGTGGATGACGGCGTGGATGAGGCTATTCAGGCCCAGGATGGCGAACCCTGCCGCCAGGAGAAAGGTCCGGCTCCTGCGGTTGCGGTCCCGGGACAGTTCGAGCGAGGCGGATACGGAGAAAATGCGCAGTGAGAGCAGAAGACAGACGAGGGCGATAATGGATTCCTCGGCAATGTGAAATGTCATCCAGTTCACGGGCAGCGCTCTCTCTCAGAGTATGGCCTTGTGCATGGCTCCCCTAAATATAAGCATTCCAGTCAGGTAATGCCAGGCTTTTTTGTCCCAAACCGGCCAGCCCCGGAGCCTGGATTGGCCTTTTGGGACACTCGTATCTGACGTCCCGGAACGCGACGGTGTCCCTTCCGGGAGGGGAGTGGCGGTTGTTCTTCCTTGCGCGGTACGCGCCGAATGGAAAACCCATTCGATGACATGTTGTTCAAAACACCCTAAAAATAAAAAGCTTTTCACGCTTTGCCGAAATGCCACCCGGACGCTGTTCTGCCGGAAACGGGCTCGAGAAGCAGTGTTCTCCAAAGGGCTGGAGCCCGGATTGGGCTGTCTGGCACGGCAATTGCTGATAAGAATAGTCAAGTTAAAGGTCAGCGGCCAAAACATCGAACAGAGGGAGCACAGTGGAGACAGTATCGAGAAAGAATCAGACGTGGGCCCTGGGCATTGTCCTCTTCTTCTCTCTTGTCAGCATTATCACTTACTCCTACAACGAGTACTACATCTATCTTTCCGCCTATCTGTGGTTCGGCTTCATCTACGGGATGTGCCTGCAGTACGGGAGGTTCTGCTTCGCCTCCGCCTTCCGGGATCTCTTCGCCGTGGGTGTGCCCCGGATGGTGGTGGGGATCATGATAGCCACCGTTCTCTTCGCCTTTGTTTCCGCCTTCGTAACCGCCACCGGAATCAGCACCTTCCACTCGTCGCCGACGAGTATCCACTCGGTCATCGCGGGGCTTGTTTTCGGGGTGGGGATGGTGTTCGCCGGCGGGTGCGCCTCAGGGTCTCTTTACAAGACCGGTGAAGGCAACGGCGTCGCTTTCCTGGTCATCCTCTCCATCAGCATCACGCAGGCCATGTTCGTCGATGTCGGCGGGTGGCTCAACAAGCTGGTGCCGGCGTCCTGGACAGAGTCGGCCTTGAGCAAGGGGCTCCCCGAGGGCCTGGACGTTGGGAACGGCTGGGTGGACCAGTATCTGGCGGGGTATGTCTGGAATCAGCCGGTGACCTCCTTCGCCAAGATGCTCGGCTTTGAGAACGAATCCTTCCTCGGCGCCTATTTCGGCAACCTCATAGTCGGGGTTGTCGTTCCCGCCCTCCTGCTCCTGATGGTGGTGTATCTCTTCTATGCCCGCTCGAGCCGCGCCATGGAACCCGGCGGCGGAACGGGAGGCGGGATCGGGGAAGATATCAAGGGCTTCTGGGGCATGCTGATTTCTTCGAAGAGGACGGCCCTCGCCGGACTGATCCTCGGCGTCGCCTGCGGGCTTCAGATGTTCGTCATGGAGGGGCTCAGGATAAAGTTCGGCGTGAGGAACGCGGGCGAGATCCTGCAGAGGCTCGGCTCCGACTACGGTCTCTCGATGAGGGGCACCGTCTTCGATCCGGGCTACTGGTACGTCACCACCCAGGAAGCGCAGTGGGTAGGGTGGCTCTTGCAGAAGCTGGGGTGGAAGAACATGGACAACATCTTCTTCGGGTATATCAACGGTATTCCCAACCCGGCTCTCAACCCGGCGGACTGGATGTCCCTCGCGCTCATCGGCGGCGCTGCCGTGATGGCTCTTATGAGCAATGAGTTCAAGTTCAAGAAACCCACGCGGGAGCTGGCCTTCCTGGCCGTCATCGGCGGTGCGCTCATGGGTGTCGGCTCGCGGCTGGGCCTGGGCTGCAACGTGGGCGGGTTTTTCGTCAGGGTGGCGAACGGTGACCCCGCGGGCTGGCTCTTCGGCCTGGGGATGATCGGCGGGGCCTTCCTTGGTGTCAAGGCCCTGAACTGGTGGACCGAGCGAAAGATGGAAAAAGAACTGATACACCTGGATCTCTGAGACAGGTCCGGACGCAGAGGAGGAACACAGTCATGGCAATGAAAGTCGACAAGAAAGAAGAGGGTGTCTATACGCTGGACTGCCAGGGGTACGTTTGCCCTCACCCGCAGATATACACCAAGAAAGTGCTCGAGAAGATCAAATCCGGCAACGTCCTGGAGGTTGTTTTCGACAACCCCTCATCGTCGGAATCGATTTCGGCAATGTGCGTCAAAGCGGGTCACGACATCTTTGAGAAGACGAACACCGGGGGTAAGTACGTCTTCAGTATTCGCAAGAAATGAAGGCCCGGAGAAGGAGGTAAACCCCATGCCGAAATCATTCGCAGCAGTGCTCCTGATCGTGGCCATCTTCCTGGGCTATCTCATCGGCTACAGCATTCCCCCTTTCTTACATGCGGGAGTCTTCAGCAGCCGCGAGGAAAAAGGCGTCGCCGTGGAGATCGACGAGGACATGGAAAAGTACTACGAACAACTCTACCAGCAGGATGAAGATGAATAGCGGTCCCGGCCTGCCGGGGAGGGAGGTGGAGAAATGAATTCACGCTGGACGACGGTCGCCCTCATCGCCGGTCTGATCGTCACGTTCATCCTCGGCTATCGCCTGTCCGATAGATCCGGTATCCAGCCGGGGTATTTCGAGAAGGCCGAGGCCCCCGCCTATGGAGTGGGAGGGGGCGAGGCGATCGGCGCCGGGCTCGATGAGGAGTTCCAGGACCACTTCAAGGACCTCTACGAGTCAATGGATGACTGACGGGAAGACAAGTATCACAAGGGAAGGCGAGGCAGGCACGACATGATGGAGCATCCAGAATGAAAAAAGTACTCTTAGCGGTTGACGACAGCAAGGGATCCGTCACGGTTATAGATCGGTACCATGAGGTGTTCGGCAACAACCATCCGGAGTCAGTCGTGCTTCTCTACGTGGAGAAGATCGAAGGTCGCTCCCTCATGGACGAGATGCTGGGCGAGGCGGAGATGGAGACCCTCAAGGATGAGCTCAAGGGCACTCGCTACCAGGAACGCCTCGACAGGAAAGCGGAAGCCGTCATCGAGTATTTTCGCGCGTCTCTCGCGGAAAAGGGGTTGACCGACGTCAAGACCCTGATCAGGGAAGGCCACCCCGCCGAGGAGATCATCCGCGCAGCGGAGGAAGAAGGGGCGGACCTCGTTATCGTGGGGTCGAAAGCGGCCCGCAAACGCTCCATCCTCATGGGAAGCGTCAGCCGTGAGGTGGCGAACAGGGCGGGAATGTCCGTTCTCATCGCCCGTTGAGAGGCAGGAGGTGCAGAGAGTGTCAAACCGAGCCGAAAGGGAGGTGACAGCCGGAAGAAGAAAGAGAGGTTTGGACAAGACAAACAAGAAAGCGGAGGAGGAAGCATTATGAAAAAGAAACTATTGTTGTTGGTTCTGGCGGGGGTGCTTGCCGTTACGGTTTCCGGGACGGCGGCGGCGGCAGAGTGGGCCAATCCGGGCCTGATGCTTTCCGCGAAGGACCTGAAGGGCAAGCTGGATCTGACGGACTGGGTGATTGTGGACTGCCAGGATCTGGATGCTTACGCCAAGGGGCACATACCCGGGGCCATAAGCCTCGGCAAGAGGTGCAAGAAGGCGCTGCGGGACAAGACCTCGCGGATGTTCAGTAATCCCTCGAAATACGAGAAGTTCCTCGGCAAGGTCGGTATCGGCAACGACACAAATGTCGTTTTCTACGGGGAGCACGTCGGTTCCGACACGGTGCGCGACGCGGCCATCGCGTTCTGGATCCTTGAAGTTCTCGGACACGACAAGGTCTATGTTCTGAACGGCGGCATCGACGCCTGGAAAAACGCCGGCTACGGCCTGACGCCGAAGCCCGCCAAGAAGCCGGAAAAGACCTTCAAGGTAAACTACGTTGCCAGCAGGATTGCCGCGACGGACGAGATAGTGAAGATCGCCACGGGAAACCTGAAGGGCGTCCAGCTTATCGACTCCAGGTCGGTAAAGGAGCACGCGGGCCAGGACATCCGGGCCCTGAGGGGCGGACACGTTCCGAACACGACCATCAATGTTTCCCACAAGAAGACCCACGACCAGTCGAAGGACCCCGCCACGGGCAAGATGAGGGACAACGGTTTTCTCTCTCCCGAGCGTGTCGGCGGATTCTTCGATTCCCTCGACAAGAACAAGCGGACCATCGCCTACTGTCAGACCGGCTCGCGCTCGGGCCTGACCTACCTCGAGCTCCGGCTCCTGGGCTTCAAGGACCCCGCCAATTGGGACGAGTCATGGAGAGTCTACGCCTCGCACTTCGACAACTACCCCGTGGAGAACGAACAGTGGTTCAACTTCAACCGGGTCAGGTCGCTGGAGAAGAAAATCAAGGCCATCGCAGAGAAGCTGGAGCAACAGGCGGCAGGAAAGTAGAAGATCAGAGTCTTCCCTCCGGTCGGCACGAGCGGTGGTGATGATGGACATCATCACCACCGCTCGCTGCCGGCCAGCCGCGGGAAGCCATATGCACCGTTGCATGGTCCGGGGAAGGTGCCGGTGGTCATGACGGCCGAGTCGGATACCGGCGCAGCCTGGACCAGGTTGCCTCCCGCCTGAACCGCTTTGAGAATCTGCACTGTGCGGTTCGGGCCGCCTATTTCTTCTCCGAACGCTCGATCTCTCTTTCGATCACCCGGGAGAAGCCGTCGAGACTGCGCTGCTGAAGCCGCCGGCCGTTGACGAAAATGGTGGGCGTCCCTCTCACGCCCGCCATCTTGCCTTCCTGGAGATCGCGATTGATGAGGGCGGCAATTTCCGGCTTCTTCCTCGCCGCTTCGAAGGAGGGAATGTCCAGACCCACCTCCCCGGCGATCTTCAGGAAGGAACCCTCGTTGAGGCGGTTGTGGATCTCAAAGAGCTTGTCGTGGTACTCCCAGAACCTGCCCTGCTCCCCGGCGGCGAGGGCGGCGGCCGCCGCCGGCCTGGCGAAGCGGTGGTTGCCGAGAGGGAAGTTCTTGAAGACGAGTTTTACCTGCTGAGGATACTTTTCGAGCACCTGCTCGAGCAGAGGCATGAGCCTCGCGCAGTAGGGTCACTGGAAGTCGTTGAAGATGGCGATGGCGACGGGAGCGCTCTCGGGACCCCTAACCGGCGAGCCGGCGGTGGAGATCTGCTGGACGAACTCCAGGCGCACCACCTGCACCGTTTTCTTCTCGCCGCTGCGTACGTACAGAAGATCGCCCTTGGGGGAAAGGGCGATGCCGTCGGCGGGCGCTCCCAGGTCCAGCGACTCCTGCAACTCCCCGCCGGAAGAGTACACCTGCAGCTTCCCGCCCTGCAGGAGCACGAACATTCTCTTCCCGTCGGGAGATAGAACCGTGTCGAGGGGCTTGCCCTCCAGGGGGATGGTCTTGAGGATGTTCCACTCCACTTCGGCCGTCGCCGGGACGGCCAGGGAGAGGGCCAGGATGGCGGTGCAGAGCAACAGCGGGTACCTCATAGGTAGCCACCCTCGTCAGATTGTTTGCCGCCCAGTATACCAGCCGCGCCGCGTTCATCGCACCTTTTGTTTCGGGACCTTCATTTCTCTTCCCGGAGAGGGTGTCACCGGTCATGAGAAACTGTACCAGTTATGGTCACCAAAAGTGTACCACCTTTGCGGGCATTCCTCGGGCATACGCTGTACCATTTTCCCCTTCATGGACAGGAGTCCAGGGAGGGCGAGATGCTGCGGCAGGAGGAATGGATGGATATCTGGTCATAATCACCTTTAGAAGAGTAACAAGAAGATCGCATGGGATTCATAGTCCCATGATCCTAAGGACCTATGAGCAATTT
>JAUWCW010000193.1 GCA_030609125.1 Candidatus Rokuibacteriota bacterium | reverse complement strand
GGGAAAGGCCCTAAGGAGGTCAGGCTCATGACTCTGTTCAGTGAAGATGTGATACGGCAGACCAGAGAAGTGCTGAAGGGCCTTCGCGATCCCGTCACCCTGACCGCCTTCTCGCAAAAGACGGACTGCGACCCGTGCGCTGCCGCTGACGCCTTCGCGGAGGAGCTCACCGCCATCGACGATCGCCTCCTGCTCGAGAAGAGGGACTTTCTCCAGGAAAAGGAACTCGCCGAAAAAGTGGGAATTCACCACGTGCCGGCCCTCGTCCTTCACCGCCCCGGCGACGGCCGGCCGGCGGTGCGCTACTACGGGGTTCCGGGGGGCCATGAATTCGGCGCTCTCCTGCGGGTTCTGGTCCTCTTCTCCAGCGGCGAGGGGATGGGAAAGATCGACCTGTCTTCACTGGAGGGCCTGAAAAAGGATATCAACCTCAAGGTCTTCGTTCTCACCACCTGTCCTTCCTGTCCCGTCATGGCCCACCTCGGGGCGGCCCTGGCGTACCACAGCCCCCGCATCACCACCGAGATCATCGAGGCCAACACCTTCGTGGACCTCGCCGAGCGTTTCACCGTCGGGACGGTTCCGAAGATCGTGATCAACGATGCGGAGGAACTCGTGGGCATCCTCCCCCCGGAGGAGCTGGTGCGGAGAATCCTGGCCGCCTGAGATATCCATCTTCCGGCCGGCGGGAAACCGTGGTATCCTGTCGCCTTCGTTCGGACCATAAATAGTGGAGGACAGCAGATGAACGCCAAGACAATATTCACCTTCGCCGGCGGCGTGGTGACGGGACTGATAATCGGGGTCATGATCTTTTCCGGCGGGCCCTCCCCGGTCTCGCAGGCGCCGCGGCCCCAGGCGCCCCAGCAGCCCCAGGTCGACAAGATTCAGAAACAGCGCGAAATAGCCCAGCTCGAGGATTTGGTGAAGAACGATCCCGGGAACTATCAGGCCTGGAAGAGTCTGGGAGACAATTACTTCGACGTCGAGCTTCCCAGCAAATCCATCGTAGCCTACCGCAAGGCCCTGGTCATCGACGACAAGGACCCCAACGTCTGGACCGACATGGGGGTCATGTACCGCAAGGTCGGAGACTTCACCAAGGCCATCGAATCTTTCGACGAGGCCATCGAGAGGGACCCGAACCACTCCATCAGCCGACTCAACAGGGGCGTGGTCTACATCTACGACCTGCAGGAGCTGGCCAACGGTATCGCCGCCTGGGAGGACGCCCTTCGCGTTCAGCCTTCCGGGCCCCAGGCCGACAGGATCCGGGTGGATCTGGACCAGGTGAAGCAGAGGCTCGCCGCACAGACTTCCGGCGAGCTGCCTCCCGACCACCCGCCGCTGGAAGGCCAGCAGGGCGCATCCGCCCCGGCGCCGGCCGATCCGTCGAGCTACTTTCCCAAGCCCGATCAGCCGTAGGGTAGGAAAAGAATGTCTTCCGAAGCCGTCAAGCCGCGGGTGAGGTTCGCCCCCAGTCCGACGGGACACCTCCACGTCGGCGGCGCCCGGACGGCCCTCTTCAACTACCTGTACGCCCGCCGCCACGGGGGGACTTTCGTCCTGCGCGTTGAGGACACCGACCAGGAGCGGTCGACGCCCGAGTCGGTCAGGGGGATCCTAGACTCCCTCCGCTGGCTCGGCCTGGAGTGGGACGAGGGCCCCGAAGCCGGCGGGGATCACGGCCCCTATTTCCAGTCCGAGCGCAGGGAGCTGTACCGGAAGGAGCTGGACCGCCTCATCGGGGAAGAAAAGGCCTACCGGTGCTTCTGCACCCCCGAGGAGCTGGCGGAGCGGCGGGAGGAGGCGAAGGCGGCGGGACGGCCTCTCGGCTACGATGGCCGTTGCCGCACTCTCGATGACGCTGGCAGAGAGAAGCTGGCCGCAGAGGGCCGCCTCGCGGCGGTGCGCCTCGTCGTTCCCGGGGGTGAGACGGGCTGGAAGGACCTTGTCCGCGGCGGCGTTTCCTTTCAGAACGACCAGTTCGGCGACTTCATCATCTTCAAGAGCGACGGCTTTCCCACTTATCACTTCGCCGTCGTCGTCGACGATGCCGAGATGGAGATCACCCACGTCATCCGCGGCGACGACCACATATCGAACACACCCCGCCACCTCATGATCTTCGAGGCCCTGGGAAGGCCGGCACCGCTCTTTGCCCACGTTCCGATTATCCTCGGCGCCGACGGGGGCCGCCTCAGCAAGCGCCACGGCGCCACCTCCATAGGCCAGTACCGCGAGGAGGGCTACCTTCCCGAGGCCATGGTGAACTACCTCGCCCTTCTCGGGTGGTCAACCTCGGACAGCCGCCAGATCTTCACCCTGGACGATCTGATCTCCGAGTTCGACATTCCCCGGGTATCGAAAAGCAGCGCCACCTTCGACCCCGAGAAACTCCTCTGGCTCAACAACTTCCATTACCTGAAACTGCCGCCGGCGGAGCGGGCGAAGCGACTCGTCCCGTACTGGGAGCGGGACGGCATGGACGCCGGCGCCAGGGACCCGGCCTGGCTCGAGAAGGTGGTGGAGATCGTCGGAGACCGCGTCAAGGTGCTCCCCGACATCGGCCGGTATACGGAGTTCTTCTTCCGGGACGTCGAGCCGGGGGAAGCGGAGCAGAAGGTGCTGCGTAAGGCCGAAAAAGTCATGCCCGCCCTGCAGAAGGTGATCGCCCGCTTCGCCGGAATGGACCCCTTCAGCGAAGAGGCCATCGAGAAGGCGATCAAGGAGGAGGCGGCGGCGGCGGAAGTGGGGCTGGGCAAAGTCATCCAGCCCATACGGGTGGCCGTCATGGGCCGCAAGGTCGGTCCCGGGCTCTTCGAGAGCCTGGAGCTTTTCGGTCGGGAGAAAGTACTGGAACGCCTGCGGGCCGCCTTCCCGACTACCTGATCAATGCCCCCTCTCGCTGCAGCCCCCCACCGGTCCGAAATACGTTGAAAAAACCCCGATCAGGTATTATCATTACGCGGTCATTCCCGCGTTGGGGAGTCGTCTAATGGTAGGACAGCAGATTCTGGTTCTGCCTGTGGGGGTTCAACTCCTCCCTCCCCAGCCAATTTCCCGTTTGCACACTTAGGCCATTCCCCTCCACGACTCCCATAACCGGTGGCTCGACTGCGGGAACTGCCGCCCCGCGATGAAACACCGATTGCCGGTTCTCAAAACCTGTGGCATAAGCTGCAGATCTGCATCGTGCCGATGGACCCGCGGAGTTTGTGCCCCTCCACTTCTTCTACGTGCGGATTGTGGCAGGTGGCGCACACGATCTTCCCTCCTCTGTAGACGGGCAGGATCTTCGGGATCGAAGAGGCCCTCTCGTCGTCAATCGTCATTGTGTGCTCCACGTCGGCCGGATGGGCCGCATCGTCGTGACAGCGAAGGCAGAGAAGGTTGGGATCGGCTATGAACTTGACGGTGTCAATCGTATCCTTTCCCGGAACCGGCCTGACGGCGTGACAGAACTCGCAGCCCTGACCGCGATTGATATCCCGGTGGGGGTTCCTGTCTCCATATGATTCGGGATCGTGACAGTTGCGGCAGAAATCATTCCGATCTTCGTAAGGGCCTCCGCGGAGGAATTTCCATGTTCCCCTGTGCTCTGCGTGCCCGGCGAGGTGGCATGTCAGGCACGTGAGAAACCCCTTGTCAAGCGGCCAGTCCGGGGGAGGCGAGAACGTATCGGGGACCTTCTTGAGGGGATGAATGTCGCCGACTATTTCACCGGTGCCGTGGCATCTGTTGCACAGCACGACCGGATCCTGGCTCAAAAGCGCATTCTTCTCATCCCGCCGGTGGCAGGCAGAGCAGAGCGTCTTTCTGTAGTGGGGATTGATGGTGGTCTTTCCCTCGATGGCCGTGAAGAAGCTTTCCCTCAGGCGGGCCTGGCTCTCCGGCCCGAGATGGGGATCATGGCAGGTCAGGCAGTCCACTTCCTCCTCCCCGAAGGGGTTGGCCTGCCGATAATGACCGTCCTGAACGCCGCCATGGCAGAAGTTGCAGAGTTGGACGCCCCGTGCCGCGACCTTGGCGGGCTGACCCTTCTGCGGCTTCGCCTGATGACAGAACATGCAGGATCTCTCGTCGCCTGAATGCGGCGAGCGCTGTTCCAGAGCGGATCCGTGACACTCCCGGCAGAGATCCTGCCGGCTGGTGAAAAGGTTCGGTTGTTGGGAACCGGGAAAACCGCGGAGGAGGGAGTGCCCCGTCCCGGCGGCGTGCAGGAAATGGCAGGTCGTGCATACGACCTCACCTTCAAAGCCGGGAGTTGATCCCAGGGGCAGACGCCTGGGCGCCTTTGTGCCCAGGGCGCCCGGCCCGGGGGACACCAGGAGGGGATGGAGATTGTCTTCCAGCTTATGACAGTAGGTGCACAGGGCGGGATCATCGAAGGTCTTGCCTCCACGAAAGGCAACGGTTTCCTTCCTGTCTATACCGAAGCGGGGTGTCTCCTTGTGGCAGAGAAGGCACTTGCTCACATTATGCGGGTTCCCGCTCTCCACGGCCCGTGCGTTCGCTGCCGGCGCTATGATAATCAATGCTGCTGCGGTGATCTGGAAAAGAACTCTCATGGATTTCCCTCCTGACTCAACTGAATCCGCACAACGTCGCTTCCCGTGATGCCTCCTCCGCCGAACTCCTCCAGCGGGTTGGCCGTAAGGGTGAGAAGGCGGCAGTCC
>JAUWCW010000191.1 GCA_030609125.1 Candidatus Rokuibacteriota bacterium | reverse complement strand
AAGATCGGGCTCCTCATCGGCGGCGGCCTGACACGACCCGTCGACTGGCCGGACCTCTTCCTGCACGGGGGCCCCTGGCTTCTCCTGGCCGCCAAGGCCGCCTCAGCCGTCAGGCGATGAGGGTAAGGAGGAGGACCTCTTGCGGCAAAGCAACGTTCGGTCAGGCCGGGCATCGAAGAAAGGCGATAACAACATGCAGAAGGTGAAAGAGAAGATGAGAAGAGCCCTCGTAGCGGTTTGCCTTGCCCTTTTTCCTGCCTGGACCGGAGGATGCGCCGGAACGTCCGACACTGTCCGCGGCTGGGGGCTTTCGCCCTATCCCCTCGAGAGGGAGCTTCGAACGGACGACATCTATCACCTCTCCACGGGGCTGCTGCTTTCCCGGGCGGGCTTCATGGACATGATCGCCTCCGCCGACCTGGTCTACGTGGGCGAGACCCACACCAACGCCCAGGCACACCGCGTCCAGCTGGAGATAATCAGGGAGCTCCACGACCGCTTTCCCGGCAGGCTGGCCATCGGCATGGAGATGTTCCGCACCCCCCAGCAGGAAAGCCTCGACCGCTGGACCCGGGGCGAGCTTACCGAGCTCGAGTTTCTCAAGGAGTCCCGGTGGTACAAGAACTGGAGCTCCGATTTCGGCTACTACCGGGAAATCCTGGATTTCGCCAGGGACAACCGCATCGACATCGTCGCCCTCAATCCCTCCCGGGAACTGCAGAAGCAGCTCGCCATGGCGGCGGCTGCCGGGGAGGAGCTCAACCCCGAACTGGCGGCGCAGATCCCGGAGACGGGCGCCATCGATCCTTTCCAGGAGCAGTCCCTTCGGGCCGTCTTCGGCGGCCACGGCGGCGGCCCGAAGATGTTCGACTCCTTCTTTCGCGTGCAGCTGCTCTGGGAGGAGACCATGGCGTCCCGCATCGCGGACTACCTGGAGTCAGAGGCCGGGGAGGGCAAGAAGATGGTCGTCCTCGCAGGCACCATGCACGTGCAGCACGGGTACGGAGTGCCGAAGAAGGTCCTCCGCCGCCGGCCCGTCTCCTATTTCATCGTCCTCCCCTCGGCGATCAGCATTCCCGAGGAAAAGCGTGAGGAGCTCACGATGGACGTGGACATGCCCGAGATCCCCGTCCCCGCCGGAGACTTCGCCTGGATGATCCCCTACGAGGATATCGAGAACGAGCGCGTTCGCATGGGCATCATGATGACTGCCGGCGAGGAAGGCGTATTCGTAAAAATGACACTCGAGGGGTCACCGGCTGAGGCGGCGGGAATCATGGAGGGGGACCGCCTTGTCTCCGTCGACGGTCTCGCCGTGGAGGACATGTCGGACGTAATTCTCGTCGTCAACTCGAAGAAGCCGGGAGACGACATCACCGTGGTCCTTCTCCGCGAAGGGGAAGAGATCGTCGCCACGCCCCACTTTCCTGAAGATACCGGCACGGCCGAGGAGTGATCCGACCCGGCTTTCAGCCGCACTTCTCGAGGACGGCCCCGGGCCCCGTCGTCACCCATCCCTGTCATGATTCCGATGGCGTTCGGACCGGCTCACCATGACGGAGTCGTCGACGACGAGAACCTTGACCCTCTTCCCTGCCTCCGGCGCCATCTTCCTTTCCTGCCATCTCCAAACCGCCGGCGCCGGATGCGGCGGATCCCGATGGGTTCATGTCATTTCACTCCTGCCGCAGAAAATGTGCTGCCCTTCCCTTGCGGGACACCGCTTGTAATTGATGACAGCCAAGGTTTTTTTCACTATACTATTTACCGTTTTTCCCCCGGCACCAGCCGGGCGGGCTGACAGGACCAGAGGAAGGACAAAGCGGACCATGGGAACGATCACGAAGACCCCCTACCGGCCGGCAACGGTCGAACGCGGATACACCGGCCGCATCCTGCGGGTGGACCTCTCGGCAGGCACGATTTCCATCGAAGCCATCCCGCCGGAAGTGAAGGATTTCTTCCTCGGCGGCAGGGGCTATTGTCTCTGGCTCGTCCAGGGGGGGACCGCGGCCGGAACCAGGTACGACAGCCCCGAGAACGTGCTCGCCATCGCAGGCGGCCCCTTCTGCGGCGAGAGCTCTTTCCCGGGAGCGGGCAAGTTCATCGTGGGCACCATCTCGCCCCTGACGGGAACGTTCATCGACTCCAACGTGGGCGGCCACTTCTTCGCTCTTGCCAAGGAGTCGGGTTTCGACGCCATCGCCGTCACGGGCAAGTCCGGGAAGCAGGTCATGCTGCTCATCGACGGCGACGCCGGCGAGATCTCCCTCGTGGATGCCCCCCGAGAGGAAGGGGGCATCACCGTCGCCGAGAAGATCTTCGAGGAGTACCGGGGGGAGGGCAAGCCCTGGAACACCGCCGTTCTCACCGCCGGCAGGGGAGCGAAAAACTCCTTCTTCGGCATAGTCAACTCCGTTTACTTCGACAAGAAGCGCAATCGGTGCCGTTCCAAGCAGGCGGGAAGGGGCGGCACGGGGACCGTCATGCGCGACAAGGGGCTCTGGGGGGTGGTAGTGAGAAGCAACAAGCCGCGGGCCCACGCCAACCATCCCGCCGACGCCGGCGCCATCACCGCCGCCGGCAGGAAGCTGCGCAAAGTCATCAATGAAGTCGACCCGCACTACATGAAACTTAAAAAGCAGGGCACAACCAGCCTGGTCCTGATGATGGACACCCACGACATCCTGCCGGTGAAGAACTATCAGTACGGCCGTCACCCCGAAGCCAAAAAGATCTACGGGGAAGTTTACGAGCAGCGCTACTTCAAGCAGGGAGTTCCCGACGGCTGCTACTTCGGCTGCACCCTGGCCTGCACCAAGGGCTGCGAGTTCTTCGAGCTCCGCACCGGTCCCTTCGCAGGAAGGAAGGTCGGCGTCGACGGGCCGGAGTACGAGACGGCGGCCTCCGCCGCCTGCTGCGGGGTCTTCGATCCCGAGTACACCATGGAGTACAACTGGTACTGCGACGAGTATGGTCTCGACACCATCAGCACCGGTATCACCATGGCCTTCTGCTGCGAGGCCTTCGACCTCGGCTACCTGACCGAGGAGGACACGGGCGGTCTGGAGCTGGCCTGGGGCAACGCCGACGACCTCATCGAGCTCGTTCACCGGATCGCCGCGGGAGAGGGCTTCGGCCCGGTCGCCGGGCGGGGAATCCGCCGCCTCAAGGGGTGGATCGCCGAAAGGCACGCCGGGCGGACGGGAGAGGAAGCCGAGGCGGTCAGGAAAATCCTGGACGACATCGGTATGGAGTGCAAGGGGCTGGAGTTCTCCGTGTACGTCACCAAGGAGTCTCTCGCCCAGCAGGGCGGGTACGGCTTTGCCCTGAAAGGGGCACAGCACGACGAGGCCTGGCTCATCGCCGTCGATCAGATCAAGGGTGAAATGCCTTCCTTCGCGGAGAAGGCCCGCGCCCTCCGCTGGTTCCCTCTCTTCCGCACCTGGTTCAACATAGTCGGCCTTTGCAAGCTCCCCTGGATCGACGTGCGCCATCCCGAGGCGGGGAAAACCGCCGAGCCGGCCAAGAACCTGCCGAGCATCGAATACTACCTGGGGATGGTGAACGCCACGCTGGGGACGGAGAAGACTCTCGACGACCTCATCTTCGAGTCGGAGCGGCTCTACACCTTCCAGAAACTCATCAACCTCCGTCAGGGAGCGGGCACGAGAGAGCACGACCGCATACCCCTGCGGGCCATGGCTCCCGTCTTCGTCAACGAGTACGAGTCCCGGAAGGACTACTACGACGGCCTCCTCCGGGAGGAGGGCGTCACCCTGGAGGGGTTGGACGTGCCTGAGAGGCTCAAACTCCTGCAGGATCACCGGCGCCGGCAGTACGAGCACCTCTGTGACGCGGTCTACCGGGAGAAGGGGTACGACGCCAACGGCATACCCCTGCGCTCCACGCTGGAACGGCTGGGAATGGACACCCCGGAGTTTGTCGCTCTCATCGAGGCGGCGGCGCGGGCAGCGCTCCCCGCCTCTTCCCTCTCCCCCGAAGGGGAGAGGATTGAAGTGACGGGTTAGCCCGGAAATTATATCCGGGCTACTTCTTCTTCTCTTCTTTCCCTTCGGCGGCACCGATTCCCAGCCGGCTCCGCAGCTGCTCCTCCGGAAGGGCTCCCGCGCTGAACAGACCGTCGGGGAAGATGTAGGTCGGCGTGCTTCCTATACCCTTCTTTCTGAGAAAGGCTATCGTCTCCTCCACCTTGGCCTTCCCTTCGGCACACTGGTTCTCCGAGGTGTAGTTGGCCTCCAGCTCATCGAATCCTTTTCCGTCGCAGATAACCGCCACGCACTGCTCTTTCGCCCCCTTGTGGATGTCCAGGGGGAACAGGAGCACCCGCACCTTGATCTCGCCGGCTTCCGCCATCTGCTTGAGGACCTGCCCGGCCCTCTTGCAGTACGGTCAGTCGGGATCAGTGACGAAATAGACCTCCGGCCCGCTGTCGCCCAGGGTGAGGGCCGTCAGCGACTCGAGCTTCTTCATGTCTTCCGGCGTGAACCGGTTGAACTCGGCCAGCGCCGCCCTGCTCAGGTCCTGCCGGGTCTCGGAGTCGATGATCTGGCCCGTCACGAAGTAGCGCCCGCCGCCATCGCTGTAGACGATGCTCAACCTTCCCTGAACAAGAACGATGATCTCGCAGAGACCCTCCACCGGCGCCGGGCGGATCTGCCGGACCTGCACCTTCTTGCGGAAGGCCTTCTCCATGGCCGCCACG
>JAUWCW010000307.1 GCA_030609125.1 Candidatus Rokuibacteriota bacterium | reverse complement strand
GAGCGTTACTGGAGCCTGCACTACGTCCCCAAGCTGAGGCTGGGCTCGCTTCAGGCCTACAGCGAGCGATTTCTCGAGATCTTCGACGAGGCCGTCCGCCTGCGGCTGGTGAGTGACGTCCCCCTGGGGGCCTTCCTCTCGGGGGGGGTCGACTCGAGCGCAGTGGTCGCCTCCATGAGCCGGGCGAGCGCGGCGCCGGTGAAGACCTTTTCCATCGGTTTTTCGGAGAAGGACTACGACGAGGTCCGCTATGCCCGCAAGGTGGCGGAGCGCTACGGTACCGAGCACGAGGAGATGGTCGTCGAGCCGAAGGCCCTGGAAATTCTCCCCGACCTGGTAAGGGCCTACAACGAACCCTTTGCCGATTCCTCGGCGGTCCCGACGTACTACGTCTCCCGGCTGACCCGCCGGCACGTCACCGTCGCCCTCAGCGGCGACGGCGGCGACGAGGCCTTCGCCGGCTATCTGCGGTATGCCGTCGACCGTTTCCTCTCGTGGTATCTGCGGCTTCCCGCCTTCGTAAGGGAAGGGGTCCTGCGCCGACTCGTCGAGAGCCTCCCCCGCACGAAAAGGCCCCGCGGCTTCGTGGGGCAGCTCAAGCGGTTCGTCGCTTCCGTCGATCCCGTCCGCGAGCGCCAGTACGTGCGCTATCTCTGTTTCTTCACCGAGGAGCAGAAGGGTGACCTGTACACCCCCGATTTCCTTGACGCAACGTCAGACGATGACCCCGTAGGGTTCATCGAGGAGCTCTACCGCCTCTCCGACGGCCCCGACCACCTCGATCGCACCCTCTCCGTCGACACCTCCTCCTACCTTCCCGACGACATATGCGTCAAGGTCGACATCGCGAGCATGGCCAACTCCCTGGAGGCGCGCTCGCCTTTTCTCGACCACCACCTCATGGAGTTCGCCGCCGCCTGTCCGGGGAGCATGAAGCTGCGGGGCTGGCAGGGGAAGTATCTGCTCAAGAAGGCTGTTGCTCCGCTGCTGCCTCCGGAGATCACGAGACGGAGAAAAATGGGCTTCGGCATGCCCGTGGCCGAGTGGTTCCGGGGGGAGCTGAAGGAGATGGCCCACGACCTCCTCCTGAGCGAGAGGGCGCGACAGAGGGGATATTTCCGGCGTGAGGGGATCGCACGCCTGCTGCAGGAGCACCTCGACCTCAGCCGCGATCACGGCTACAGGCTCTGGGCACTCCTCTTTCTGGAGATGTGGTTCCGGGAATTCATCGACACCGGAGGATGACAAGTTCTCTTTGGCACAAAGCCCTCCCTCGCGGGCCCTCAGTGACTGCTATTCCACGGGGCACGCCGGGCATCAAGTGAAGCTGCTCTGCGGGAGTGATCCGTCTGCAAGTTGCCAGAAACAGAAAAAAACATTTACCCTTCTCTCACTCCTTGCGGTGCCGTCCCGGCCGCCGCCGACACCGCCGCCGACCGGGGCGGCGGGCAATTGACTTTTTTCACAAAAGGTGGTAATAAGAACCATGGCGGAATCCTGAATCCTTCTCCGGGGGAATAGCAATGAACTCCTTTTACAAGAATCTGGCCCTCTGGCTTCTCGTGGGGCTGATCATGGTCACCCTTTTCAATCTCTTCCAGTCCGGCAAGTCCGAGGAAGGGGAGATCGACTATTCCGAGTTTCTCTCCCGGATAGAGCAGGGACAGGTGAGCGAGGTGGAGATCAGGAACAAGAGCGTCAAGGGCGTCTTCACCGACAACACCCCCTTCAAGACCTACGTGGCCGACGACCCCGATCTGATAGGCGCTCTCAAGGAAAAGGGCGTGAAGATTGTCGCCGGGCCCTCGGAGGAGAAGTCCATCTGGGTGATCCTCCTCATCAACTCCGTTCCCTTTCTCCTCTTCATCGGCCTCTGGGTCTTTTTCATGAGGCAGATGCAGATGGGGGGGGGCAAGGCCCTCTCCTTCGGCAAATCCAAAGCCAAACTCCTCACCGAGACGAGCAACAAGGTCACCTTCGAAGAAGTGGCCGGCATCGATGAGGCCAAGGAGGAAGTGGGCGAGATCATCGACTTTCTCAAGGACCCCCAGAAATTTCAGAAGCTGGGCGGAAAGATCCCCAAGGGCATCCTCCTCGTCGGCTCGCCGGGAACGGGCAAGACCCTTCTTGCCAGGGCCATCGCCGGAGAGGCGGAGGTCCCTTTCTACTCGATCTCGGGGTCGGATTTCGTCGAGATGTTCGTGGGCGTGGGCGCCTCGAGGGTGAGGGATCTTTTCGAGCAGGGGAAGAAGCACGCGCCGTGCATCATTTTCATCGATGAGATAGACGCCGTCGGACGTCACCGCGGCGCCGGCCTCGGCGGCGGCCACGACGAGAGGGAGCAGACCCTGAACCAGCTGCTGGTCGAGATGGACGGTTTCGAGTCCAACGAGGGGGTCATCCTCGTGGCGGCCACCAACCGTCCGGACGTTCTCGATCCGGCCCTTCTTCGGCCGGGACGCTTCGACCGGCAGGTGGTGATCCCCTCGCCGGACGTGAAGGGACGCGACGGAATCCTCCGCGTTCACACCAAGAAGATACCCTTGGCGGAAGACGTGGATCTGCAGGTCCTGGCCAGGGGCACGCCCGGGTTTTCCGGGGCGGACCTGGCGAACCTTGTCAACGAAGCCGCTCTCTATGCGGCCCGCCTGGAGAAAAAGGCGGTCGAGATGAGCGACTTCGAGATGGCCAAAGACAAGGTCCTCATGGGAGCCGAGCGCCGGAGCATGATCATCAGCGAGGAGGAGAAGAAGATCACCGCCTACCACGAGTCGGGGCATACCCTGGTGGCGCGCTTCCTTCCCGGGACCGACCCGGTGCACAAGGTGACCATCATCCCCCGCGGCCGCGCACTGGGGCTCACCCAGCAGCTTCCCATCGACGAGAAGCACACCTACCACCGCAGCTTCCTGAACAACAGCGTGGCCATCCTCCTGGGGGGAAGGGCAGCGGAGGAACTGGTCCTCGAGAGCCTCACCACCGGGGCGGGCCAAGACCTGGAGAGGGCGACGGACCTGGCCAGAAAGATGGTCTGCGAGTGGGGAATGAGCGAGAAGATGGGCCCCCTCACTTTCGGCAAGAAAGAGGAGCAGATCTTTCTCGGCCGCGAAATAGCCACGCACAGGGACTACAGCGAACAAACGGCCAGAGAGATCGAT
>JAUWCW010000225.1 GCA_030609125.1 Candidatus Rokuibacteriota bacterium | reverse complement strand
CCGAAGCCGACCTACCACACCGTGGAGATGTTCCGCGCCCTCGACCGGGGAGACATCCGCTTCATGTGGGTCCAGGTGACGAACCCGATGGTCACCATGCCGAACCTCAACCGCTACCGGGAAGGGGCGGAAAAGGAAGGGCGGTTCCTCGTCGTCTCCGACGTCTATCCCACGCCGACGACGGACGTCGCCGACGTCATCCTCCCCTCGGCGCTGTGGATAGAAAGGGAGGGCCTCTACGGCAACTCGGAGAGGCGGACCCAGCATTTCGAGCAGATCGTTCCCCCGCCGGGGGAAGCGATGTGCGACACGTGGCAAATCATCGAGGTTGCCCGGAGGCTGGGATTCGAAAAGCAGTTCCCCTGGCCGCAGGAGACCTATATCAGGGACATCTGGAACGAGTACATCCAGTTCCACGACACCCCCAGGCACCGGATGGCCCCCTACGAACTCCTGACAAAAAGACCCGGTGTCCAGTGGCCCTTCGTCGACGGCAAGGAGACGAAGTGGCGCTACAACGCGCTCTACGATCCGGCCTGCACCCAGGACGACTTCCATTTCTACGGCAAGCCGGACAACCGGGCGTGGATCTGGCTGCGGCCCTACGAGCCGCCAGCGGAATCGCCCGACTCCGAGTACCCCTTCTGGCTCAACACGGGCCGCGTGCTGGAGCACTGGCACACCGGTTCGATGACACGGCGCGTGCCCATCCTCCACAGCGCGATGCCCGCGGCCTACGTCGAGATCCACCAGGAGGACGCCGCCTCCCTCGGCATCGTCAGCGGCGACAAGGTGAAGATGAGCTCGAGAAGAGGGTCGATCGTGATGACCGCCAGCATCAACGGGAGGGGCCAGCCGACGAAGGGGCAGGTCTTCGTCCCCTTCTTCGACGAGGCCTACCTGATCAACGAGCTTACCCTCGACGCCTTCTGCCCGATCTCCAAGCAGCCCGACTACAAAAAGTGCGCCGTCAAGGTGGAGCGTGCGTGATGAAAGCCGCCGCCGCGCTGCTGTCCTTTCTGGTGTCGGTGTCCTTTGCCTGGGCCGGAGAGCCGCTGCCGGCTGATTTCGACAACAAGGGGAATGCCGTGTACGAGGGCTACGGGAGGATGAACGAGGCCTACCGTTCGGGAGCCTCCAGCGAGCGGACGCTCGAGGACTACTACTCGCGGCGCCAGTACCCCGGGTCGCCCCCCTTCATCCCTCACCGTGCGGAGGAGGTGTTCGACGACGAGATGAACTGCCTCTCCTGCCACCAGTCGGGAGGCTGGGTCGAGGAGTTCCGGCGCCACGCCCCGGTGACTCCGCATCCGGAGAAGACCTCGTGCCGCCAGTGCCACGTGCAGAGAACGACCATCGAGCTGTTCAGGGAAACCGATTGGGCGAGCGTTCCGCCGCCGCGCCTCGGCGGCTCCTTTCTGCCGGGCTCGCCGCCCCCGGTCCCCCATCGCCTGCAGATGCGCGAGAACTGCGTCGCCTGCCATGCCGGCCCCGGGGCGGTCGCCCGGATCCGGGCTGAACACGCCGAGCGGGGAAACTGCCGCCAGTGCCACGTGCCGCAGCGGGCGGAAGGGCCGTTCCAGAGATAGGAGCCATGAAGAGACTCGCCCTCTCCGTCACGCTCTGCGCGGTGGCCCTGACCTGCGGCTGCCGCCCGGAGGCGGGCCACGAAAGCGGCGTCGGCGCCGTGATTCGTGAGGCCGCGGAGCCCGTGGACAGCGCGGAAGCGGCGGCGGTTGTCCAGATGGATCTTCCCGCCGCCGTTCTTTCCGAGGTGCAGGGTCCGGGTGGCCGCTTCCGGGTCGCCGCCCGCAAAGGCGAGATGGAGCGCTTCCGCTGCAGCGGGTGCCACAAGGGCAAGACCGTCGGGATCTCCGGCGCCGCCGGCACGGCGCACGACGACATCGCCCTCCGGCACGGCGAGGACCAGGGGCGCCTCGGCTGCGCCACCTGCCATCACGAGAAAGAGAGGGACTTTCTCGTCGGCGCCGATGAGGAAAAGATCGATTTCGACCACAGCTACCAGCTCTGCGGGACCTGCCACTTCCGGCAGCAGAAGGACTGGGCCGGAGGAGCCCACGGCAAGAGGGTGACGTACTGGGCGGGCACGAGGATAGTGAAAAACTGCACCTCCTGCCACAATCCGCACTCGCCGCGGTTCGCCCGGAGGTGGCCCGCGACCTTCTCGCCACCGCTGGACGAGGTGAGATAAGCGATGAGGCGGCGCAGCAGCGAAGACAGAGCGATCGGGGACTTCGTCGACCGGGTGCTCTCCCGCCCGGGAAGCCGCCGGGAGTTCATGAAGAAAGCCGCCGGGCTGGCGGCCGCCGGGGGCGCGGCGGCGCTCCCGGGGTGCGGCGGACCTGCCGGGGAAGAGGTGATGCTGAAGTGGAAGGAATACTTCAAGGGTAACTATCGCCTCATGACCCGGAAAGAAAAGGACGAAACCGTACGCCGCCTCGAAAGGCTCGCGAAGCTGCAAGACGGCGTGGACGTGCAGGTCAGCACCCGCCCCGAGTGGAAGCAGGTCCTCTTCGGGTACGGCTTCAACATCACCCGCTGCGAGGGCTTCATGGAGTGCGTCTCCGCCTGCGTCCGGGAGAACAACCTCGACCGCATCTCCAAGACACAGTACGTGCGCATCTTCGAGATGGAGCACGGGCAGATGAACGTCGCGCTCGGTGACGGCAAGTTCTTTCACGAGGTGCCCGTGGAGGGACACTTCTACATGGGTGTTCAGTGCTTTCACTGTGAGAGCGCCCCGTGCATCAAGGCCTGTCCGACGAAAGCCACCTGGCGGGAGCCGGACGGGATCGTGGTCGTCGACTACGATTGGTGTATCGGCTGCCGGTACTGCATGGCGGCCTGCCCCTACTGGGGGCGCCGCTTCAACTGGAACGAGCCGTCCGTGCCGAAGGATGAGGTGACGAGGAAGCAGCACTATCTCGGCAACCGGAAGCGCACCAGGGGCGTGGTGGAAAAATGCACCTTCTGCATCCAGAGAACGAGGGAGGGGAAGCTGCCCGCCTGTGCCGATGCCTGCCCCACCGGGGCCAGGGTCTTCGGCAACCTGCTGGACCCGGAGAGCGAGATCCGCTATGTCCTGAAGAACAAGAAGGTCTTCCGGATGAAGGAGGAGCTCGGGACGGACCCGAAGTTCTGGTTCTTCATCGATTGAGCATGAGTGCGATGAGCGAGAAAGGCCTCAAGAGCTTCTTCACGGACGCGGTGCGGTGGAACCTCTCCAGCAGCGCGGGCTACCGGCTCTTTCTGCTCTTCCTGCTGGCCGTGATGGCCCAGGGACTCTACGCCTACTCGGTCCAGTGGCGGGTGGGGCTCGCCGCCACCGGGATGAGCAACATCGTGAGCTGGGGTCTGTACATATCCAACTTCACCTTTCTCGTCGGGGTCGCGGCGGCGGCGGTCATGCTTATCCTTCCCGCCTACATCTTCCGTGATCCCGATTTTCACCGGGTGGTGATCATCGGCGAGTGCGTGGCCGTGGGCGCCCTCGTCATGTGCCTCACCTTCATTCTCGTCGACCTCGGCGGTCCCCACCGGGCGTGGCACCTGCTGCCCGTCATCGGGCTTTTCAACTTCCCGTCGTCGATCCTCGCCTGGGACGTCCTCGTCCTGAACGGCTACCTTGTGCTGAACACCCTCGTGCCCGGCTACATCCTCTACTGCCACTACCACCACCGCAAGGCCGACGAGCGCAAGTACATGCCCTTCGTCTTCCTCTCGATCGCCTGGGCCTTCTCCATCCACCTGGTGACGGCCTTCCTCTACGAGGGGCTCCCCGCCAGGCCCTTCTGGAACAACCCGCTCATGGGACCGCGTTTTCTCGCCTCCGCCTTCGCCGCCGGTCCGGCGCTGATCACCCTTGTTCTCGCAGTCATTCACACGAGAACCTCTTTTAAGATACGGGAAGGCATCTTTAACAAACTGCGGCTGATCATCGTCGTTTCGGCGATTATCAACCTGATCATGCTCTTTTCCGAAGTCTTCAAGGAGTTCTACACCCCGACGCACCACAGCATCTCCGCGGTCTACCTCTTCTTCGGCCTGGAGGGTCACAATTCGCTGGTTCCCTGGATCTGGACGGCGGTGGTGATGAATGTCATAGCGACCCTGGTGCTCATGCTGAACCCGGGGAAGAACAATCCCAGGGTTCTGCTGCCTGCC
>JAUWCW010000206.1 GCA_030609125.1 Candidatus Rokuibacteriota bacterium | reverse complement strand
CGGGTCTGTCCCGCCGACACACTCCGGCTGGAGCCCAGAGCAGCAGCTTTCGCCGGTCCCGGTCCTGTCGGCTGAAAAGCGGACCGGAAACCGTCGTCACCTGATTCTCGGGAAATAGAACGTCAGCACGCACCCGCCGGTCATGAAGATCGTGCTCACCCAGAAGAGGGGGATGTGCCAGGGCGATCCCCTCAGCATGACCAGGTCCAGGACAATGAGAACGAACCCGAGGTGTATGAGAGATGAGCCGATCCTCACCGCCAGTCCCCTGCGGTTGAACCTGAGGCTGGCGCCGGCGAAGACGAGCACCAGGATCAGCGCCTGCAGCGCCGCGGAGAGAACGAGGGCGATCGAGAGGGCCGTGGCGAGGCCCAGGACGGGGTAGGCGGCGAGGGAGAGGGTCACCACCGACGCCGAGTACCCGAAAAGGACCCTCCGGGAGAATAGCCTCTTCGGGATGCACAACACCAGCCAGAGGATGAGCAGGATCGTCAGCGGCGCCGCCAGCCGGTTCATCATCGCCTGGTAGCCCGTGACGGACCAGGCGGGGCCGGTGGAGGCGAACTTGTAGTGAAACATGCCGAAAAGGCAGAGAACGCCGAAGAGCATCAACGTCAGGGCCGTCAGCAGCGTGAGGGTGATATCCCACCCGAGGGTTTTCTTTTTCAAAACGTTTGCTCCCCGGGAAAAAACCAGGCCATGAAGTAGGTGAAGACCAGCGAGAGATAGCAGAGTATTCCCAGGCCGGCGGATACAAACCACAGAAAGCGCCGGTGGGTGTAGAGTCTGGTGTGCAGGTAGGCGGAGTAGAGAAACCACATCATGATGGAGGCGGCTATTTTCGGGTCCCACCACCAGTTCGGTCCCCAGGCCTGGAGCGCCCAGGGGTACCCGATGAGCATGCCGAAGGTCAGCAGCAGATAGCCTATCTTGGCGAAGGCGTAGGCCTCCCTCTCGTGCTCGCGGCGGGCCGTGAAGAGCATGAAGATGCAGGCGATGAAGGTGATGGTGAGCAGGGCGTAAGCGGCGAACATGAGGGGCGGATGGATCCACATGTAGGGAGAGTTGTAGAAGAAGATCATCTTCGGATAGAGCTGGAAAAAGAGGCGGGCCTTGACGAATCCCCCGGCGGCGAACCAGGGGGAGACGGCGGCCCAGAACTTGGCGAGAGGCTCGGTGAAGGGCCTGGCGAAGATGAAGACCCCCCAGAGATAGATGTTGAGAAAGCCGTAGAGGGCGGCGCGAAAACCGGTTCCGGTCCGCCGCAGGAAGGGATAGAGAAGGGCGGTGGAGTACACCAGGGCCCAGAAGAAGAATTTTTCCCCTTCGATCCAGAGGGGGATGGCGTATCGGGGCGGGTGTGACCAGTCCACCGGCGGCAGGCCGCCTCTTCCCTGCCTGGCCAGGGCTTCCAGGTTATTGTTTATCCACCGGCCGATGTCGGCGGGGACCTCCAGGGGAACGTCGGACCAGATCCGGTAGTGGTACCAGGCCAGAAGGGCGAAAGAGACCCACAGAAGGGAGAGGACGGCGAAAAAGAGAACACGTTCGGGGCGGGACCGGCGGCGGCCGTCCCCGGAGGGTCCCCGGCCGCGGGCGAGGTCGGCGACAACTGAGAGCAGGAGGGCGAGACTGGCGGCGGCGGCCGCACCGAGCAGCCATGGGCCGACCCTCTCCAGCAGGGCTGTCGCCTGAACTATTGATTCGGGAAGCACGAAAGTCCCGGGTAGAGCGCTACTTCGCCCAGCTCCTCCTCGATGCGCAGGAGCTGGTTGTACTTGGCGACCCTGTCACTGCGGCATACGGACCCGGTCTTTATCTGCCCCGTGCCGAGAGCGACGGCGAGGTCGGCGATGGTGGTGTCTTCCGTTTCGCCCGAGCGGTGTGAGATGACGGACGAGTAGCCGGCCCGCCGTGCCGTCTCCACCGCCTCGATCGTCTCCGTGAGGGTGCCTATCTGATTGAGCTTGACGAGTATGGAGTTGGCGACGCCCTCCCTGATGCCTTTCTCCAGGATGGCCGTGTTGGTGACGAAGATGTCGTCGCCCACGAGTTGCAGGCTGTCGCCGAGCTCGGCGGTCATTTTCGCCCAGCCCTTCCAGTCGTTTTCCGCCAGGCCGTCCTCGATGGAAACGATGGGGTACCGGCGCGCCAGGCCCCGGTAGTACTCGACCATTTCCGCCGAGCTCCGGCGGGGCTTCTTCTCGGCCTTGAGAAGGTAGCTCCCCGCCCTGGGAGAGAATTCGCTGGCGGCGGCGTCCAGGCCGAGAAAGAGATCCTTTCCCGCCCGGTACCCGGCCTTTTGCGCCGCTTCCAGGATCACTTCCAGGGCGGCCTCGTTGCTGGGGAGGTTCGGCGCGAACCCGCCCTCGTCGCCGACTGAGGTGGCCAGCCCCTTCTTCCTGAGGGTGGCCCTGAGGTGGTGAAAGATCTCGGCTCCCATCCTCAGGGCTTCGGCGAAATTCGGCGCCCCGGCGGGAATGATCATGAACTCCTGGATGTCGAGGTTGTTGTCCGCGTGGGCGCCGGCGTTAATGACGTTCATCATCGGTACGGGCAGGGTGCGGGCGTTCACGCCGCCGAGGTACTGGTAAAGGGGCAGACCCGACTCTTCCGCCGCCGCCTTCGCCACCGCCAGCGAGACGCCGAGGGTGGCGTTGGCGCCGAGCCGCCCCTTGTTCTCCGTGCCGTCCAGCTCGATCATGAGCCTGTCCACGTAGACTTGGTCGCTCGCCTCGAGCCCGACGATCTCCGGGCCGATGACGTTGTTGACGTTGTCGACGGCCTTGTACACGCCCTTGCCGAGGTAGCGCTTCTTCCTGGTGTCCCTCAGCTCGAGAGCCTCACGCTGTCCAGTTGAAGCGCCGGAGGGAACGGCCGCCCTGCCCCAGGCCCCGCTCTCGAGGGCGACTTCGACCTCCACGGTGGGGTTGCCCCTGGAGTCGAGGATTTCACGAGCCAGAACGTCGATGATCTCGGACATGGCTTACTCCTTTCTTTCAACGGCCCCTCGGCCGGCGCCTTTTCCTAAAAGGACAAGAATCATGGCGGCGGTGACTAAGAGAAAGACCGCGGCAATAAGTGCCAGAGTCAGTGCCGGGGACGACTTCTTCGTCCCCCCGGCGAGGGAGAGAGGGACACGTTTCGTGACGATGTCGAAATTGAGGACCGGCGGTATGAGGTACGGGGTGAGTATGTCGTACTGGAGGGAAGCTTCCACGAGAAGGAAGTCCTCCGCGGCGGGACGATCGAAGACGAACGTCTGCCGCCGAGTCTCCTTCGGGGCGATGCGGTTGTCCGACAGCTCCGTGGCGCCCCGGACGAACTGGTCCGCCACGTCGTCGAGGACGCGGCCCTGGGCATCGGCGATAACCCGGCTGTAGACCACCGTGCGGCTGTCCAGGAGCAGGCCCTGACGGTCATAGAGTTCGACGAGAAGCTTCATCTTCCTGTTGGGGATCCCCGTCGGGAGCTTGTGGCCGGCCTTGGCGTTGGTGACGGCCACCGCGAGGCGGATCTCTTTCTCGCCCACCTCGGCCGTGACGTCCAGCTGGGCGGCGACGACGAGCTGGTCCTGTGAGTGGCCCCCCATCTGAAAATGGAGGTTCGTCGGCCGCATGGTTTTGGAGCCCTCCTGGCCGCCGCCGGGGGATTGCGGCATGTGGCACTGCTGGCAGGCGATCTTCTTCCCGGCGAAAAAGCTCTCCTTCCACTCCGAATAGGTGCTGAGGACACGAAGGCCGAGGGCGTTGACCCACTCGTGGCATCCGGCACAGAACTCGGCGTTCATCATGATGTCGTGGCTCTCGGAGTGGCGGTCCGAGATGCTCGCCGCGCCGTCTGTTTTCAGGCGCGCCGGCTCGTTGGTGAAGCGATCCCGCCGGGCTTCATGATCTATGGCTGTCACGGAATGGCAGAAAGAGCAGGTCACGCCCTCCTTCGAGATCGGGTCGGAGAGATCAAAGTCGCCGGAGAGGTTCGTCGTGGGGCTGTGGCACATGAGGCACAGCTCCCTGCCTTGACGGCCCAGCTCTTTTCCCGTCCTCTCCAGGGCCTCGACGAAGACAGGGTCGATGACCGACAGGGCGTGGAAGGTCCGCGCCCAGGACTCGTAGGTTGCCTGGTGACAGGTGGCGCAGATGGTGGCGGGGGGGTAATCGGGGCTCTGGCCGGCGGGGGAGGAAAGGGGGAAAGAAAGCCAGAGGGCGAGAGCTGCCGCCCAGGCTGCGCGATGCATGCTGAAACCAGTCAATGATGCCATATAGAAAATTATCTTGTACTTTCGACCTGTTGGAGGATTGTAGTTATGCCGCTCGGCTCTTGTCAATGGTAAAAGGGCCCCTTCAAGCTTGACAGGAAAACTAAAGTAATATATTACCAATATGGAAGGGATAATTTAGACTCGAAATTCAGAGCCCAGGGCGGATCTTAAGTATGTCGAGGATCGGCAGCGCCCAGGGAAGGGCAGCGAGGGGATACGAGGTTTATTAAAGGGGGTTGTAGAGGATTTCCG
>JAUWCW010000239.1 GCA_030609125.1 Candidatus Rokuibacteriota bacterium | reverse complement strand
TCTCTGGAGAGAGCCCGGAGTTTCGGGTGTCGCATCTGGGCGAAGACGTCGGACGCGAACCCGCCTGCCCGGAAAGCCCTCTGCAGGGCCTGCACATGGTTGCCGATCGCGTCCCCGTAGCTGAAATTGGGCAGCAGCTGGTCGAGGCGGCGGCGGGGCTGCTTCACGGATCTCCCGGACCGGGCCCCTGATCGGGCGAAGAGCCCTCCAGGCGTTTCAGACGCGCCGCCACTTCGCTCAGTTCTTCGCGTAGACGCGCGTTCTCCTTCTCCAGGTGCAGGGCCATGTTCTCCAGGCGCTTTTCAACGTCCGCCGCGCTCTCACGCAGCGGGGGAAGGACGCCGGAGAAAAGCTGGACAATCTTCGCGTTGATCTGGTTCTGTTTCGCAAGTAGAAGCCTCGAAAGAGGGGCGAGGAGAACGCGGAGGACCTTCTTCACCGCTTCCGCTACGGGTTTTCCCGCCACCATTCCTTCTCTCTCCAACGGGCCCGTGGCCTCCCAGTGGGCGTGGAGCCACGAAATAAGCCGGTCCATCTCGACACCGTATTCCTCCCGCTCCTGAAGCCGCAGCTCCATGCGCGCTATCTCTTCCAGCGCCTCATCGGAGTAGACGCCGGCGGCTTTTCTCTCCGCCACGCGTCCCCTGACCTCTTCCATGATCCGGGCGACGTCCACGCCGACGGCAGCTGTCTCTTCCCTGGGCCCTTCCGCGCTCATTTTTTCCTTCCCCTTCCCGCCCCCAGGACAGCGCCTTTCGCTCTTTCACGGTGCCCACGGCGCACTTCCCTCCGCCAGTACTCGAGCAGGTCGGCGAGAGTCTCGTCCATGGAGTGCTTCGGCCTCCACCCCGTGGCCCTTTTCAAACGGTCCGAGCTGCCCCACTGAAGGGGAATGTCCGCCGGACGCTTCTTGAGAGGATCGGTCCGCACCTCTATCTCCACCTCCGAGAGATCGAGGAGCCTGGCGAGGATGTCCGAGATCTTCAGCTTCTTTCCCGACGCGACGTTGTAGGGGACGCCCGGCTTGCCCTTCTGCACCAGGAGGCGGTAGGCCCTGACGACGTCGCGAACATCGAGAAAGTCCCTGACGGCGGCAAGATTGCCTACGCTGATCACCGGTTCCTGCCTTCCCGTCTCTACCAGAGCCACCTGCCGAGCGAAATCGGAGCAGACGAAATTCGGGCTCTGGCGCGGCCCGGTGTGGTTGAAGGTCCGGGTCAGGAAGATCGGCCACCTCTGCAACTCGCGATAATAGAGGCCCAGTGACTCCTGCCAGAGCTTGCTGAGGGCGTAGGGGCTCCGGGGGTTTCCGGGAAGATGCTCTTTCAGCGGCTGCCGGACCGCGGGAACCGCCCCGTACTGATCAGCGGAGCCGACGAGCAGAAGCGGGGGACAGCCGAGAGGCTGCAGGGCTTCGATGAGGTTCAGGGTTCCGCCTGCGTTGACGGCGACCGTCTCCTGCACGGACCCCCACGAACGGTGAACGCTGGCTATGGCGGCCAGGTGGTAGACCGCCGCAAGGGGCTTTGTCCCGAGGAACGGTTCGAGCGCTCCCGGGCCGAGCCTGGCCAGGTCACAAGGGAATATCCACGGATCCGATCCGGCTTTTCCCTTCCCGGCCCTCAGAGCCGCGGGGTGGTCGAGACCGAGGACCTGAAAGCCCTCGCCGCGCAGATGCTCCGCCAGGTATCTTCCCCCGAAGCCGGCCGCACCGGTGATCAGAACCCTCGGCTTCTTTCTTGCCACCTCGCGTTTTCCTCCTCTTCTCTCCGCCTGCCTCCGTGGCCGGCAGGAACAGGGACGGTCCGCTACACTCTCGCCCGCCAGTGGTCGAGCAGGTCTTTCATGGTCTGCTCGAAAGGGATGGTTGGTTCCCAGCCCGTCGCTTCCCGGAGCCTGGTGTTGTCGCCGAGGAGCAGCTCAACGTCGGAGGGCCGCATGCGTGCGGGATCCTGCCGGACTTCCACCTTGATGGAGGCCATGTCCAGGAGCAGATCGAGCATTTCTCTGATGGACCAGGCCTTGCCTGAACAGATGTTGTAGACCTCGCCGGGCCGGCACTTTTCCAGCGAGACGTAGTAGGCCTTAACGACATCTCTCACGTCGGTGAAGTCGCGCCTGGCCTCCAGGTTCCCGACCATCATGACGGGTTCCCTCTTGCCGGCCTCGATCTCGGCGACCTGCCTGGCGAAGTTGCTGGTGACAAAGACGTCCCCGCGGCGCGGGCCGGTGTGGTTGAAACCCCGGGTCCTGACGGTGTAGAGCCCGTAGCTCTGGTTGTACTGGTAGGCCAGATAGTCCTGGGTGACCTTGCTCACTGCGTAGGGACTCAGGGGCCGCAGCGGGTTGGTCTCCTTGATGGGCGTCTCCTCGGGGTGGACAAGACCGTACTCCTCCGATGAGCCGGCGCACTGAATGCGCACATCCTCGACCCCCTCCTTCAGGACGGCCTCGAAGATGTTCAGCTCGGCGCTTATGTTGTTCATCAGGGTGTCCCCCGGAGAGTTCCAGCTTGTGGGCACGAAACTCTGGGCGGCGAGGTGGTAGATCCTGGCGGGCCGCACCTTGTTCACAAGCTGGCGCACGGCGTGGGCGTCGCGAAGCTCGGTGTCGTGGAGGGTGACCCTGTCGAGAATTCCCTCTATGTTCTCCAGGGGGCTTCGCCAGCGGCGAATGCCGTGAACTTCCACGTTGTCGAGAGTGAGGAGGTATTCGGCCAGGTGGCTCCCCGCAAAACCTGTCATCCCGGTGATCAAAGCTCGCATGCGTAGTCCTTTCGCTGTGTGCGCCAGATGCCGATTGTACTTATAAGGCCCCGTTATTGTATTGAAAAATCCTCTCATGTCAACGACTCCGTTCGACAGCCGGCCTCCCGGCAATTCTTGACACTGCCGAATCGCCATTGTTACCATCACCGTTGTTCATCAAAAAGGAGGCGGACCATGTCCGAGGCGGTCGGAACAACCCTGAGCAAGTTCATCGCCGATGAGCAGAAAAAATCCCCGGGGGCCACAGGGGACCTTTCCGGGCTGCTCTCAGCGCTCATCACCTGCGCCAAGATCATTTCCCGGGAGGTGAACAAGGCGGGCCTGGTGGAGATCCTGGGCCTGACGGGACGCAGGAACATCCAGGGCGAGGCAGTCATGAAGCTCGACACCTTCTCCAACGAGACCCTCATCAAGAACCTCTCACACACCGGGCACCTGTGCATAATGGCCTCCGAGGAGAACGCCGACCCCATACTGATCCCCGGCGAGTATCCCAGGGGCAAGTACGTCCTCTGTTTTGATCCCCTCGACGGCTCATCCAACATCGACGCCAACGCGCCGATCGGCACCATATTCTCCGTGCAGCGCTGCCCCGAGGGCGTGGACAACCCCGTCGAAGCGCTCCTGCAGGCGGGAAAGCACCAGGTCTGCGCGGGATACTTCCTCTACGGGTCTTCGACCCTCATGGTTTACTCCACGGGCAACGGGGTGCACATGTTCACCCTCGATCCCTCGGTCGGTGAGTTTCTCCTCTCCAAGGCGAACGTCCGGATCCCGGAGAGCGGGAAGTACTACAGCGTCAACGAGGGGAACTACAACTACTGGGAGCCGGGGGTTCAGCGGTACGTGGACTTTCTCAAATCGCCGGCGGAGAACCGCAAGCCCTACAGCACCCGCTACATCGGCTCGCTGGTGGCGGACTTTCACCGCACCCTTTGCTACGGCGGCGTCTTCGCCTATCCTGCCGACTTCAAGGATCCCGCCAAGCCGACGGGAAAGCTCCGCCTCCTCTACGAGGCCTCACCGCTGGCTTTCGTCTGCGAGCACGCCGGCGGCAGCGCTTCCACGGGAAGGGAGAGGATTCTTGACATCCAGCCCCACGAGCTCCACCAGAGAGTCCCCCTCTTTCTCGGGTCGAAGCGCGAGGTGGAGTGGGCAAAGAAGTTTATCGCCGGGCAGATGTGAACAGCCCGTGACTCGCCCGGTCAAGGCGATGATTGTGACGCAGCCTTGACTCCGCCGATGATCTTTCCGTTCAGCGCATCGAC
>JAUWCW010000232.1 GCA_030609125.1 Candidatus Rokuibacteriota bacterium | reverse complement strand
GCGAAGGCGAACATGCCCCGCAGCCTGGAGACCATCTCCGGCCCCTCCTCCTCGTAGAGGTGGAGGAGGACCTCGCTGTCGGAGCGGGTTTTGAAGCGGTGGCCTTTGCCGGTGAGCGAATCCCTCAGTTCCCGGTAGTTGTAGATCTCCCCGTTGCAGACTGCCCAGACCGTGTCGTCTTCGTTGGAGAGGGGCTGGTGCCCCGTCTCGAGGTCGATGATGCTCAGCCGGCGCTGCCCCAGGGCGACGCCGCGCCCCTCGTGGAGCCCCTCGTCATCGGGCCCCCGGTGCGCCATGACGCGGCACATCCTGCGGACGAGCCCGCCGTCAACGTCTCCGCCGGGCCTGTCCGACACCTCACCGCAGATGCCGCACATTCAGAGTTCCCCCTCTTCGCCAGGACTGTCTTTTCTCGCCGAGGCGGGGACCCCTCCGACACGGGTGTTTTCCGGAACGTCCCTGTTGACCAGCGAACCCGGTTCGATGCGGCAGCGGGACCCGACGGTCACGCCGTCGAGAACGGTGGCGCCCTCTCCGATGGTCACGTCCCGGCCGATGTGGATCGGACCCTTGCAGGTGATGGGCTGCTTGATGATCGGAATGTCAAGGCGCTCCGTGGAGTGGGAAGCGCCGGAGAGGCAGACGGCACGGCCGATGACCGTGTTCTCGCCGATGAAGAGTCCTTCCAGGGATCCTATCCGGCACCGGTCGCCGATGTCGACGTTGTCTTCGAGGGCCAGCGACCCTCCCCGGGAGTTGATGACCGTTTTCTCGCCGACGCTCGCCCGGCGGCCGATGGTGATGGACGCTCCCTCGCCCCGGGCGTCGAGCGTGGCAAAATCCCCGATGATCGAACGGTCGCCGATCCGTATCTTGCCCGGATGGCGGATCGAGACGTTCTGCCCGATGATGACCCTCCTGCCGGTCTCCTGCAGGAGCAGGGGGTAGAAGAGACGGCGAAGGCGGGTGCCGGCCCTGCCCCCGATGGAGCCGAAGATGGAGGTGACCAGCTCATAGACGAGGAGGGACCAGAGGGAGCCCTTTCCGAGGACGACGGACTGGTATCTTTGCAGGGGACTCTCGTGCGATTGATCCAGATCCCGCCTGATGCCGCCGAACCTGCGTCTGGTCATGCTCTGGGAAGGAAAGGGAACGTGAATTTTCTCATGGCTTTGCGGGGACATCAAAGCACAGCGGTCCGCCCTGTGTCAAGAAAGGGGCCTGCCTGCCCACGGTTACGTCAAAGTTCGTCGGGCACGGAGGCAGGCGGTGACCTTGGCGAGGTGGTGAGTGCGAGGCGGTGGCTGATCAGGCGGTTTTGGGGCTGTAGAGGCGGTTTCTGAGGGGGGCATGGGTCGGTTGGGGGGCATCGGGCAGAGTTGTTCCTGGGCGGTACAAGTACGGCGGTGCTGACGGCTCAGCGACCGACGATCGCCAAAGTACGCCAGGGTGAAGCGGCAGCGGCACGCCGTGCCCGGGCGATGTTTTTCTCCCCCCGCAGTCGCAACAAGGTCACGGCGAGATTCCTCATGGTCGCGAGCACCTGTGGCGCGTTGCCCTTGCGCACCGTGGAGAGATCCTCCCCGAAGGTCGTGTCCCGAACCCAGTGCCCCTTGTTTTCGATCCCCCAGTGCTGACGCACCAGTTTTGAGATACGCTCCGGGCCGGCACGCTCAGGAGTCAGGCTTGTGATTCCGTGGACGGTTTCGGTGCGGGTCTTTCCGGTTCGCACGTTGGTGCTGTGACGGCGCAGGGTCCACACCTGAGCTACGTGGGGGAAATTGACAAACCCGTTGAGTTCGGTGCTGGTCCAGATCTCACGAACGTCGATGCGGCCGTGGCGCTTCTCCACCGACCGGTGCTGAGGGGGGAAAAGCGTCCAGGGACAGGGTCTCGATGTCTTCGAGGAGGGTCTTTTGGTTCTCCTTGGCGGTCATCACGAAGTCGGCCTTCTTGTGTTGCTTCAGATGGATCGCGGTCTCGCGCTGGGTGTGCATGGCATCGACCGTGACGACCTTGCCCTCCAGGTCCAGCGGCTCGAGCAGCACCGAGACCATTGGGATCTCGTTGGTCTTCTCCTCGACCCGTACCTGTGACACCATGATCCCATGGTGGTGCAAAAACGCCCCGAGCAGATGCACCGTCGCCCCCCCGGCCTTGCTCGCCCCGCAAATCCGCTTGCCGTCTACCGCCACCGCCTCTTCGTCCTCCAGTTCTATCCACCCGCGCAGCGCCGCATCAATCGGTACCGGGTCAACGTTCTGGAGAAACCGGCGTATCGTCGGCTCGCTCGGAGCGATATAGCGTCCGGTGCGTGGATCACGACGGCAGCTGATGCGACGCAGGATCCGCTGTGGACAGCGAGCCGCCCACTCGGCAATGGCCGCGATACTCTGTGCGTTGCTCACCAGCGCGCAGGTCACCAGGGCAAGAATCGAAATCTTGCTGTGACGGATTCCCCGCCGACTGCGGTGCTCGGGGATACCGTTGAGACGCACCCACAACTCATCGAGCTTCTTGTCTGAAATCGTCATCGTCGTCACCTCCGGCATGCGAAACCCCAAGGGGGCCGAACTCGACAGGCGTCGACGACCCCGGCGTTCCAGTTCACGGACCATCACCATCTTGGGATGACCGTGGGCGTGGTATGTGCCCTGTGATCGGCGGTATCCCAACGTCTCTCCCAAGGTAATCCAGCCGGCAGCCCGGTAGCAGGTGCCGCGAAAGTAACGCGGATCGACGAACGTCTCGGCCACCAGGATCGGGTGGCCGTAAACCTTCCGCCAATCAGCCGCCAACCGCCGCAGATTCAGCCCCAGCAGCCGTGAGGCCAAGTGCGGGATGCGATACCCCGGCAGGATCAGAAACCGCGCGTTGTTGGCGATCAACGCCAGCCTCTGCTGCCGCAGCGGAGAGCGCCAGCCGATCCAACGGTCCCTCGCCCCACACTTGAGAGCCGCCGCCGACCACCCCAGCAAGGCCACCCATTGCCCGGCATACTCGGCAACGTAGCGCAGCGAGTTGCCCACCATTCCCGGCATCCCCAGGTAGTGGTGCGCCCGCATCAACTCGTCCCAACGCCCGCGCTCCTCGCGCCGGATAAGACGAACCTCCGCCCCGCGCAGCACCTCCCGCTCCTGAATCGCCATGCCTTCAAATCTACCCGAAAAGCAGGCAGATGTCCGCAGGAAAAGAAAGACAATACTCAGGAATGACTTAGCTCAATGGATGACAGGGCCCTGCCTGCCTGCCCCCACGCGGGGAAACCTTCTCCGTCAGGGGGCCCTGCTGACGTGCAGGTCGGGCCTGTCGGCTCCTCCGGAAAAGGTGACCCTCGTTGCCGTGCCGGTGGACACCCGGTGGAGGTAAATATCCTCCTCCTCCCCCTCGGACCTGCTCACCAGCCAGTCCGGGTGATTGGACCAGAACTGGTTGTCGAACTTCAGTCCCAGCGGGGCCTCCACGACGCTTCGCACGCCCCCTGAAGTCCAGGAGCGAATGGAGAGGCGGGTGTGGGAGCGGTCAAGGCTCGTGAAGAACTCTCCGTCGGGTGAGAGGCTCGCCGAGCACCCCGTGGCCACCGCCCGTCCCTTCCCGTCTGGAAGATCGAAGGCGACGATCCGGAAACCCCGCTCTTTCACCGTCGTTACGAGGCGCTCTCCGGCGCCGGAGAGATCAAGCTCAAGAAACCGGCGGCCCCGCAGACGGCTCTGCACCGTGCCGCTGTCAAGGAGGTAGGACTTGATTGCCATGCCGTCGGTGAAGAGGATCTCTCCGCCCCCGGGGTGGTAGCTTACCGCCCGGGGAGCCTCAACGGAGGCGAGGGTTTCCGCCCCGCTGCCGTCGGCGCGCATTCGCATCAATCTTCTGGCCCGGAGAAAGGCTATGTGCCGGCCGTCCGGCGACCAGCGTGGGTATCTGCCGTCGGCGGTGAGAACGATCTCCTCCCCGCTTCCGAGGGAAGCCCTGCAGATGCCCTCGCCGCACTCGTAGACCACGCTGCCTTCGAGACCCTCCGGCAGCGTCGACAGAGGGCCATCGCCGGCACCGCTATCCCGCCACAGCCGAAGGCCGAAGATGAGAGCGATGAGCGCTAGGGCCGCAAGACCTGCGAGGATGATCCTTGTCTTCATTGTTCCCTTCCGG
>JAUWCW010000249.1 GCA_030609125.1 Candidatus Rokuibacteriota bacterium | reverse complement strand
CGGCTGTTCTCGATTATGAGGTGAGGCTTGGTGGGCCGGTGAAGGTCGTGGCACTTCTGGCAGGCGTAGATGGAAAAACCCTTCTTCTCGTGGAAGCTTCGCGCCTTCTTCGGGTGGCACTTTAGGCAGAGCCGTGCCGCCGGCTCCCGCATCATCTTGGGGTTGTCCGATGAATGCGGAAAATGGCACCGCCCACAGAGACCCTGCGGGATAAGGACGTGGGGACGCAGTTCCTCCGGCGTGTCGGGCTTGACCTCCACGTCGAAGTGGCACTGGGGGCAGATCCTCAGCGGAGAGTCGACCAGGAGCGACTGCTGTCTGGACGAGTGGATGGTGTGACAGAGCCGGCAGTCACCCAGGTTGAGAGGCCCGTGAACGTAGCGCTCCGTCTCCAGGCGCTCGAAGGTCTGCCGGTGGCACTCCCGGCACTCGGATACCTTCTCGGCCAGGAGCCCCGGCTTGTCCGAGAGGTGCGGGGTGTGGCAGAGGAGGCACTTGCCGGCCTTGACGGGGCCGTGAACCGAGGCGAGGTCCTCCCCGCCCGAGCCTCGGACGAGATCGCCGTGGCACCAGCCGCACACCTCGTCGGGGCTCTCCTCGAATGAGAACTTTCCCTCGTCGCTCCCCTCGTGACACTCGGCGCAGCCGTCGTCGAGGCCGATGTGCCCGTAGACGGGGCGGTATTCAGCCGGGGCGGTCTCGCCCTCCGAAGCGAAGAAGACGTCCAGCGTCTCCTCGCCGATCCGGATCCTGTTCTCCCCCGGCGCCAGGTCCACTTCCACGGAGAAGAGGAAGTCCCTGACGTACGCCTGGTACGTCTCTTCCCCGTTGACGACCACGTCGATTTCGTACAGAGCGTGGTCCGTCACCGAGCCCTCGACGGTGAGAACGCCTTCCTCGACGAGGGTGTGGCCGGGGGGGTAGTAGACCGTGATGTTCCCCGCGGCGGCGGGAGCGGTGAGCAAAAGGGTGAGCAGGAAGGCGGCCGGGACCTTTCTCACGGCGCTAGACGCGCCCCTTGTCGGTGCGGCCCTTCCGCTCCACTTCCTGCTTTTTGTCGATCGCCTCCCCCTGTATCCTGTTCCGGCAGGCGAGACAGATCGTCTCCGGCGACGGCCGTCCACAGGTCAGGCAGGGGGTTTCCTTCTTCTGCTTCTTCTTCATGACCACGATGCTCTTCCTCCGTGCGGGGCGGAGATCCTTCGTCGCGCTGCTCCTCAGGATGACAACACACGACAAATATAGCACGGCGGATGAGAAAAGACAGCGGGCGAAAAAAGGGCGGCAGGAAGAATTATCCTGCCGCCCGGACGATGTGCTAGCCCGGAAATTTCATGAGCCATCTGCTGCGAGCGCGGATATCACGCAATCTCAAGGTCTTTTCTTGCCTCACGACCTTGCTGTGCTTCAGCACAGCTTCACCCGCTCAACTGCGCAAAGACCTTGATCTTACGTAATCTCCACGCTCTCGCAACGAAGTTCATGAAATATCCGGACTAGAAGCGGCGGTGCCAGGCGAGCTTGGTGGTGTAGGCGGTCGTGGTGTAGGTCGTCACGGCGTCACAGCTGTAAATGATGCGCGCCGACCCGTTCCCGAGGGTGCCGATTTTGATCTCCGAGAGCGAGACGAGGGCGCCGATGATGTCGGCGTTCCCGTTCACCTTGTCGACCACGTCGGCGATGACGACGCCCTTGAAGGTGGCGTTGCTGTTGAGGTCGAGGGTGCGGGGGGCGCTCTCGGCAACGAAGGCGGCGTCGTAGTTGACGCTGTTTACGTCGAGCCTGTCGTCGTAGTCATCGTGGCCCACATTATAGCCCGAGCCGGGATCGCCGGACTGGACGGAGACGTCCCAGACGTGGGGGTCGTACTTGGGGTTGTGGACAATGAGGATCCCGTAGGAATCGGCGAGGGTGGGAAAGCGGTCCATGTGCTCCTCCTGGAGGCGGACGTTGTAGTTGTACCAGGAGAGCTTGATGCCGTCCTTGACGCCGTTCACCGGCGGGAGACCGACCATGCCTTTCAGGTCGCCGTTCTCGTTGCCCGGGCCGGGACCCGGATCCATCCCCAATACCTCGTCGGGCTGGTTGGACGGGGCGGCCCCGTAGTCCTCGATGAAGCCCTTGTCGCCGGTCCCGTCGCCGAAGGTGTTCTCCGGTTTGAGAATGTCGGTGTCGATTCCCGTTTCACCGATGCCGGTGTCGGCGCAGTCGCCGTCGCCGTTGAGGTCGCCGCTGGGACAGGGGAGGGTGATCCCCGGGTAGCCGTCGTCGCACGTGCAGGACCCGCCGGCGCTGCAGAGGACGCCGTTCTCGTCGTGCCCCCGGCCGTCGATGATTATGTTCCCGCTCGTCTGCAGGCTCGAGCCGGCGGTGACGGCGCCGTAAACGGCGACGTTCATCCCGTTGCGGGCCAGGTCGAGCGTGACGGTCCTTGAGCCGGCGTTGCCGAAGGTGCCGACGGAGCGGACCTCCACCACCGGGTAGGGCGGCTGTCCCGGAGCGGGGCCGCTGAAGACCGCGTCGCCGTAGCCGAAGCAACCGTCGGCGCCGGTGCAGTTGTTGAAGTAGAGAAGGTCCGTGAAGCTGCTGTCGCCGTCGAGGTCGTCCTCGTCCTGTCTGAAGGCGATGGTGACGGCGTAGTCCCCGCCGCTGGCGAGGGAGCCGTTCAGGGTGGCGATGGGCGCGGTTGTGAGGGGGGCGGCGGATATTGTCCCGGGGTTGGCGACGAGCCAGGTAATGCCGTGGTCGATGCCCGCGTCGGCGGCGTTCAGCGAGACCGTGGCGTAGTGCTGGTTCCGGGCCAGGCTCCTTTCCAGGTAGGCGTTGATGATGTTCGTCGCCGCGATGGAGGAGAGGACGAGGAAGATGACCATGGTGAGGACCAGGATCATCCCCCGCTCGTTGTCCACGTAGGGGAGGCGTGGGAGGCGCGACGCTCCGCGAAACTTCTTCAATGTCATTCTACCTTTCTTCATCACCATCACCCCCTCTCTACGGACAGATGCCGTCATCGCCCACGGCGGCCGAGAAGCCGCTCTCCATGGGCGAGCACGCGCCGTTTTCGGTGTTCACCGCGGTGACGCGCCAGCGGTAGGTCATGTTCTTCAGCTTGGCCGTGGTGGTTCTCGAAAAGCTGGTGCCCGAATCGGCCGTCTGTCCGATGAAGTCGACAGGCTCACAGGTGTCGGAGCCGCTGCACTCGTAGATCTTGTAGTAGTCCGCGCCGGAAGCCGGGGCGGTCCAGTCGAGGACGGCGCTGTAGCCGTTGCAGTCGCCGGTGGAGAAAACCAGCGACGCCGGGGCATCCGGCGCGGTCTGAGTGACGCAGGGGTCGGGCGGCGGCGTCTCGACATCGATGGTCAGGCTGGCGCAGCTGAAGGTGGACTCGCAGGTGCTGTCGCTGTACGGAATATCGCTCCAGGCGCCGACGGTGATGACGTCAGTCGGCGCCACCAGCAGGTCCAGGTCGCCGCCGGTGTAGTCGGGGTTGAGGAAGGTGATCACCTCGCCCCGGCCGTCAATCTGGAACAGGCCCGTGTCGTCGGCCTCGATGAGCGCGATGGAGTCGGCGTCGGCGCCGTTGGTAATGGGGCCGCCGACCTGGGAGCAGACCTGCATGTAGATGACCTCGTCAGGGGTGCCGTTCTGCCTGGCACAGACGGTGAGATCCACGGTGAAGCTGTCGCCGGGGCGCATCGGCTCTCCACCGGAGGTGAAGACGTTTAAGATGCAGTCCGGCGCGCTCACGCACTCGGTGAAGGTCGTGGAGGGGTCGCTCTCGTTGGCGTCGGGCAAGCAGGTGTCGACGGCCGTGACGTAGTAGGAATAGTTGTTGTCCGTCAGCTCGGTGCCGCCGAAGCTGTCGACGTAGGTGAAGGTGGACGCGTCGGTGTCGGCGATATGGCTCCAC
>JAUWCW010000182.1 GCA_030609125.1 Candidatus Rokuibacteriota bacterium | reverse complement strand
GCTTATCGGCGAGGGGCGCTATTCGGTCACGGACTGTCTTTACATGACGTTCATCACCATCTCAACAATCGGCTACGGAGAGATCGTCGATCTCTCCGCCAGCCCCTTCGGGCGGATCTTCACCATGTTCCTCGCCGCCTCCGGGGTCGGCGTCATGACCTACATCCTGGTGAACGTCACCGCCTTCGTCATCGAGGGCGAGCTCAACGAAACCTTCCGGAGGAGAAAAATGGAGAAACAGATCGGCTCGCTGGAGGGCCACTACATCGTCTGCGGTCTCGACGGGGTGGGGGCCTACGTCCTCGAGGAGCTCAGGTCCACCGACCGCGCCCACGTGCTGGTGGAGGCGGACGATCCCGAAGTCGCCCGGTACCGGCAGGAGCACAGGGACCTTCTCTTTCTCGAAGGGGACCCGACCGACAGCGACACGCTTCGCAAAGCGGGAGTCGAAAAGGCCCGGGGCCTCTTCGCCGTCACGGGAGACGACAACAGGAATCTCGTGGTGAGCCTCACTGCCAAACAGATCAACCCCTCGCTGAAAGTGATCGCCCGTTGTGAAGTGATGAAAAACGCGGAAAAGATGAAAACCGCCGGAGCGGACGCCATCGTCTCTCCCACCTTCATCGGCGGGCTGCGCATGGCATCGGAGATGTTCCGCCCCTCCGTCGTCTCTTTCCTGGATGAAATGCTGCGGAGCGACAAGAGCAACCTGCGCATAGAGGAGCTGGCCGTTCCCGACGCCATGGTGGGCCGGCCCCTGTCGGATCTGAACCTGAGGGAGTTCCGCCACCTGCTCCTGCTGGCGGTGAGGACCGTCGACGGGTGGCTCCACAACCCTTCGCGGGAACACGTCATGGCCCGCGGAGAGATCCTTGTTTTTATGACAAGCCCGAGTGAGCGGCAGGATCTGGAGAAGATCTTCGCGTCACTCTGACCCGACGTCCTCCGGCGCCGTTTCCGTCTCATCCCCCCGGGGCTGCGCCTTCTCCTCCCGGGAAGTCTCCGGTCCTTCCCGGGACGCGCGGCCGAGGGCCTTCTTCGCCGCCCTTCGCCACCGCTCGAGACGGGGTCCGACCTTCGCTTCGTACCCCGCCGATCCGGGGGTGTAGAAATGCATGCCGTCGATGGCGTCGGGAAGGTAGCTCTGCGCCACGTGGTGTCCGCGGTAGTCGTGAGGGTACCGGTATCCCTTGCCGTGGCCCAGGGCGGCCCCGTCGCGACTGGGGTCCTTCAGGTGGTCCGGGACCTCCGTGCGGCCCTCCTTCTCGACTTGTTTCAGGGCCCTGAAGTACGCCATGGCACTGTTGCTCTTGGGCGCGGTGGCGAGATAGAGCGTCGCCTCCACCATGGGATAGATTCCTTCGGGCAGACCGATGCGGTCGAAGGCCGCCGCCGCGGCTTCGGCCACGACCAGGCCCGTCGGGTCCGCCAGACCCACGTCCTCGCCGGCCAGTATGAGGAGGCGGCGCAGAATGAACCGGGGATCTTCACCGGCGTACAGCATCTTGGCCAGCCAGTAGAGCGCCGCATCGGGATCGGAGCCCCGGACGCTCTTGATGAAGGCGCTGATGGTGTCGTAGTGGGCGTCTCCGTCCTTGTCATAGAGCACGGCGCGGCGCTGGATGCTCTCCTCCACCTCCTTCAGCCCCACCTGCACGGGCCCGCCCCCCTCGGCCTCGGCGGCGGCAACCGCCAGCTCCAGGGCGTTGAGGGCCGTCCGGGCGTCTCCCCCCGCCACCCGGACAAGGTGTGAGAGGGCCTCTTCGGAAACCTTCACCCCCGCCGCGCCCAATCCGCGCTCCTCGTCCCCGAGGGCACGCCGGAGAAGCCGGAGAAGGTCCGCCTCCGGAAGGGGACGAAAAGCGTAGACCCTGCTCCTCGAAACGAGGGTGGCGTTGACGTCGAAGTAGGGATTCTCCGTCGTCGCCCCTATGAGCACCAGCGTACCGTCCTCGACGTGGGGAAGGAGGGCATCCTGCTGGGCGCGGTTGAAGCGGTGGATCTCATCGACCAGCAGGATTGTCTTCCGGCCGCCGACCTGCCGGCGGCGCTGGGCGCCGGCCACGACCTTGCGGATGTCGGCGACGCCGGCCATGACGGCGTTGAGCTTCTCGAAGTGACTGCTCGTCGTCCCGGCGACGATCGCCGCCAGACTGGTCTTGCCCGTCCCCGGAGGCCCCCACAGGATGAGTGAGGAAAGCCGGTCGGCCTCGATGGCCGCGCGCAGAACCCTGCCGGGTCCGACGATGTCTTCCTGCCCGACGAATTCATCGAGGCTCCGGGGGCGCATCCTCGCGGCGAGAGGCTGCTGTCCCTCCCCCGGGCCGGCAGGCCCGAAGAGGCTCAGGAAATCCTCTCCTCCCCAGTCTTTCCGATCCGTCATCTTCCCTCCTTTAACTTTGGGAAGTATACCAAAATATCCTCTTTTATCCTTGACATCCGTCACTGACAACAGTATATTGTGCAGGTGTCTCCAGTCAGACCTTTCCACAAGTACAGAGGCCTTGGAAACCTGACCCTCCCGTCCCTGCTCGAAGCGGTGAGGGAGCTGCTGCCCAGAATGGTCGGCCGCCAGGTGCGCTACCGGGTGACCGACCTGCCTACGGAGAGAACCCTGCGCTACTACATCTCGCAGGGGCTCGTCGACAGACCCTCCGGACAGCGGGGGACCGCCGCCCTCTACGGGTACCGCCACCTCCTCCAGATCCTGGCCGTCAAGTACCTCCAGTCCCAGTACCTTCCCCTCCGGAAGATAAAGGGCCTTCTCCGTGGCCGGAGCAACAGGGAACTTGAGCAGCTGCTCCCCGAGAGCAGGGCGCACCGGGCTTCCCTTGACACGATTCTGAAGAAAGTCGACGGTGCGGCGGCGGAGGCCGTCACGCCCCGGGGCCGGGGGGGGCGTCCCGCTGCCGCCGGCGCGGAGCAGAGGTGGCGCCGCGTGGTGGTGACACCGGGGCTCGAGCTTCATCTGAAGGAGGATCTCGGGCCGCCCCGGGACCGGGACGAACTCAGGCGGTGGGAGGAGGAGCTTCTCAGGCCCCTCGCGGCACTATGGCCGGAGATGGGGAAGAGACGGGAGAGGGAGTGACCGTCACCTCCCCCGGCATCTCAGAATTTCTGCTCACCCCGTGACGCTCGCTGACGGGACTTGACGTGCTTTCGCCGGAGAGCGGCCTTTCTCCTGCGGGTCTTGTTCCTTTTTCTGGTCGTGTGCTTCATCGCCGTATCTCCTTTCGAGTCGGATGCGGTACAGCGGAGAGTGTAGCCGAAGGTACGGCGCAAGGCAAGCGGCGGCAGTTGAAAAGGACCCTGAAAAGGATTATTCTCGCGCATCGGGGCACTGCCACCCGCCATCCATGAAATCATGAGCGACACAACGGAACGTGCAACATCGGCGAAGGCTCTTGGGAGCGAGGGGATGTTCCGCGCCGTGGCGGGCGACAGGTGATGCGCTTCATCGCCGTGGCGGGCAGCATAGGCGCCGGCAAGTCAAGCCTGATCACGTTCCTGCTGGGGCACTTCGGCCTCGTCCCCTTCTATGAGAAGAACGACGAGAACCCTTTTCTCGAAGACTTCTACCGGGACATGAAGACGTTCGCCTTCTCCGCCCAGGTCTACTTCCTGGCCAGGAAGTTTCAGGCCCACCAGGAAATACGCCGTCTGAAACGACCGGCCGTCATGGACCGCACCATTTACGAGGACGCCGAGATTTTCGCCCTCAACCTGCACCGCCGGGGCTTCATGTCCGACCGTGAATTCGAAACCTACTCCGTCCTGTACCGCACCATCAGCCTCTCCCTCCCCCCGCCGGACCTGATCGTCTACCTCAGGGCATCGGTGAGAACGCAGAAGAAGAGAATCCGTCTCCGGGGGAGGCCCATGGAAAAGGCGATAGACACTCCCTACCTGCAGCGGATCAACAAGCTCTATCGCTCGTGGCTCGAGCGCTGGGACCGGTGCCCGGTGATGAGCATCGACACCGACCGGCTCGACTTCGTGGCCGACCTGGTTCACCAGGCTGACGTCCTCAGCGAGATCAAGGGACACCTCTCAGCCAAGAGAAAAAGGAGCGCGTGAGAATGGAAAACTACAAGCTGGTTCTCCCCGGGCATCTCAACCATTACGGGTATCTTTTCGGAGGGACCCTTCTCATGTGGGTCGACGAGGTTTCCTGGATCGCCGCCAGCCTGGATTACCCGGGCTGCAAGTTCGTCACCGTCGGCATGGACCGGGTGGAGTTCAAGAAGAGCGTGCGGCAGGGATCGCTCCTGCGCTTCGAAGTCGACAAGAAGCGGGCGGGGACGACCTCGGTTCAGTACACGGTCAACGTCTATCGCGAGGACCTGGGCACGCAGGGAGGCGGGAGCGTCTTCACTACCACCGTCACCTTCGTCTGCCTCGACGAAACGGGAGCCAAGCGCGCCCTCTCCAAGTGCGGGGGCTGATCAGTCGGCCCGCCTCACATGGTCCCGGGCGCCGCCCCCCCACCCAAGCGCCGGCTTCCCGGCGGGACGAGAACCGCGAAGCCCGGCAGCAGAAACGATTCGGAAGAAGATCTCCTCGTTTCCCGCACCACTCGATCCTCCGCGCGTGCGAAGTGCTCGAAGACCGTCAATGCTCGATCCTGTACCTCGCCTCCGGGTAGATGTCCCTTATGATGTTCATCAGTGTCGCCGTGGAGGCGTCGGGCATCATCCGCACGACGATTCTCATCGAGCCCATTCCGCTTCCGGTGCTCGTCACCTCCCCGACACCCTGCTCGACGACGGCCGCGGCAATGGCGTTCCTTCTGTCCAGGTCTTCCGGAGAGGCGAAGTCGTCGCCGGGAAGATCGAAGACGATCGCGATCCCCCCTCTTTCGACGGCATCCTCCCCCCCGCCGGTGTCCGCGATCTCCCTCGAGCACGACAGGGTGAGAACAAGCGCGGCAAGCACGAGAACCGGAACCGG
>JAUWCW010000078.1 GCA_030609125.1 Candidatus Rokuibacteriota bacterium | reverse complement strand
GGGTTCGAATCCCTCCTGGCCTGCCAGATTCCACGGTAACGGACCTATGTTTGATAAATCGAAGACGTTTTTCAAGGAAGTAAGCGTAGAGCTCAAGAAAGTCAGCTGGCCCACGCGCCAGCAGACGATTTCGGCGACGGTGGTGGTGATAGTTCTGACGATCATCGTCTCCGTTTTCCTCGGCATCATCGACTTTGCCCTCGGCCGTCTGGTCGGGGCGATCATGGGTTAGGGCGCATGTCAGAAGGGACTGATCAGGCAATGAGTGAAGAGAAGCCTTCCTCCGAGCACCGCTGGTACGTGATCCACACCTATTCAGGCTACGAAACCAAGGTCAAGGAGAGCCTTCTGGAGCGGATGTCCGGCCTGGGGTGGGAAGACAAGGTGACGGAGATCCTGATCCCCTCGGAAGACATCGTGGAACTCAAGAAGGGCAAGCGAAAAGTTTCGGAACGGAAGATCTTTCCGGGTTACATCCTGGTCAAGATGGAGCTCAACGACGAGACGTGGCACGTAGTGCGGGACACGCCGAAAATAACCGGGTTCGTCGGCGGACGGACACACCCGGCGCCTCTTTCCGATGCCGAGGTGCAGGAGATCATCGACCAGACGACGAGCGACACCGGCAAGCCCAAGCCCAAGGTTCTTTTCCGGGTGGGCGAGAGCGTGAGGGTCATCGACGGCCCTTTCAACAGTTTCATCGGCATGGTGGACGACGTGAACGCGGAGCGCGGGAAGCTGAGGGTCATGGTCAGCATCTTCGGGAGGTCCACGCCGGTGGAGCTGGACTTCCTGCAGGTCGAAAGGCTGTAGTGGGAGTGCAACGCCGCCGGGAACTTTCCGGGGATTCTGGTTTCAAAAACGAGGTGAGAAAATGGCGAAAAAAGAGCTGGCAAAGATAAAACTGCATCTTCCGGCAGGGAAAGCGAACCCCTCGCCCCCGGTGGGCCCGGCCCTCTCGCAGCACGGGGTGAACATCATGGAATTCTGCAAGGCCTTCAACTCCCAGACCCAGGGGCAGGAAGGGATGATCATCCCGGTGGTCATCACCGTCTACCAGGACCGCTCCTTCTCTTACATCATGAAGACCCCGCCGGCGTCGATTCTCCTGAAGAAGGCGGCGGGCATCGTCAAGGGATCGGGCACCGCGGGTCGGGACAAGGTCGGCGCCGTGACGAAGAAGCAGATAGAGGATATCGCCAGCCAGAAAATGGAAGACCTGAACGCCAATGACCTGGCCGGAGCGGTGAAGATCATCGCGGGCACCGCCAGGAGCATGGGCTTGGAAAGAGAGTAGGGACAGCAGGGCGTCCGCCTCAGGCGGATGCAGGGACGAACGTACCGCGGAAGGCCGCCGGGCGGCATGCCGGGAAGAGCCTTTGCGCGGGAGTCTTGGGAAAGGTGAGAAATGGGAAAGACGGGCAAGAAGCACGAAGCGGCGAAGAAGAAGGTTGACCGGACAAAACGCTATCAGCTCGATGAGGCTCTGAAGCTTGTAAAGGAGTTGGCCTATGCCGGCTTCGAGGAGAGCGTCGAGGTGGCGGTCCGGCTCGGTGTGGACGCAAGGAAATCGGACCAGCAGATTCGCGGCTCCGTCGTTCTTCCCCACGGGACGGGGAGGAAGGTGCGGGTTCTCGTCTTCGCCAAGGGAGACAAGGAAGTTGAGGCCCGCGAGGCCGGCGCCGACTTCGTCGGGGGTGATGACATGGTGGAGAAGGTCCAGGGCGGGTGGCTCGACTTCGACAAGGCCGTGGCCACTCCGGACATGATGGGACAGGTCGGCAAGCTCGGCCGGGTCCTCGGGCCCCGGGGCCTGATGCCGAACCCCAAGGTCGGGACGGTGACCTTCGAGGTCGCCCATGCCGTCAAGGAGATCAAGGCCGGAAAGGTCGAGTTCAGGACCGACAAGGGGGGCATCATTCACGCCGCCGTGGGCCGCCGTTCCTTTGAGGACACTCAGCTTGAGGAGAATATCCGCACTTTCATGGAGACCCTGATCAAGGCCAAACCTGCCGCCAGCAAGGGGCATTACCTAAAGAGCGTCACCCTGTCGTCCACGATTGGACCGGGAGTGAAGCTCGATACCGCGCAGTTCGTGAGCCGCTGAGGAGCACCGGCTGCAATGAGTGACAACCAGCCTGTGGAGTCAAAGACAGCGGGTGTCCTTCGGGATCTAATGGCTTCGGCCGCCCGCCGAGACGGGAAAGGGCAGGAATGATTCCTTTCTTAGACAGCATTGACCCCCGGCGTAAAACACGACGGGCCGCCACCGCGGCGGTTCGCCGGCAGAAAGGGGGGAAGTAGCAGTGAATCGTCAGAAGAAGCAAGAGGCGGTCGAACGGCTGCGCTCCGACATGGGGCCCGACAGCCACCTGGTCCTGGCGGAGTACCGGGGACTTACGGTGGAGGAGATGACCGGCTTGCGCAAGAAGATCCGGTCCGCCTCCGGGACGCTGCGGGTGATGAAGAACACGCTCGTACGCCACGCCGTGGAGGGAACCGGCAACGAGGCGGTGATGGACCTTCTGACGGGGCCGAACGCCCTGGTTTTCACCCGGGAGGATCCGGTGCCGATGGTCAAGGTTCTGGCCGAGGCGTCCAAGGCCAAGGAGGCCGTCAAGATCAAGGGCGGCGTGGTGGAAGGCAAGTCCGTCACGCCCGAGGAGATCCTCCGGATCGCCGAGCTGCCTTCACGGGAGGTGCTGCTCGCCATGACTCTCGGCAGCCTGGCCGCGCCCATGCAGGGCCTGGTGAACGTCTGCCAGGGAACGATCCGGAACTTTGTGTACGTGCTCGATGCCCTTCGGCAGGCCAAGTCGGCCGAAGCGTGAGCGTGACTGACAGAAAACAGGGAACAGACCCTTTGATTGTTGATGAAGGAAGGAGAAAGAGAAATGGCTGATATCACCAAGGAACAGGTTGTTACATTCATCGAGAACATGACGGTCCTGGAAATGGCGGATTTCGTCAAGGAGCTGGAAGAGAAGTTCGGCGTGTCCGCGGCGGCCCCCGTGGCGGTGGCGGCTGCCGGAGCGGCTCCGGCAGCGGCGGAAGAGGAGCAGACCGAGTTTGACATTATCCTCACCAGCATCGGCGACAAGAAGATCCAGGTCATCAAGGAAGTCCGCGCCATCACGGGCCTGGGGCTCAAGGAGGCCAAGGCGGTCGTCGACGAGGCCCCCAAGGCGGTGAAGGAAAAAATTGCCAAGGAAGAGGCGGAGGAAATCAAGAAGAGGCTGGAGGAAGTGGGAGCCTCCGCCGAAGTCAAGTAAGTGAGGGGCTTGAGGCCCGATGGCCCGCCCGGCGGCGAAGAATGCCGGGGGGTGTTCGGTCGCCGGCGAGTTACGCCCGGGGAGAAATCGTTGGGGGGAATCTGCCGGCCCGAGAGACAGGAGGGCGCCGGAGGCGCCGCTCCTTTCGCGGCAACACCACTATTGAGGGAAAGAGATGACGAATAAGCGGGGGATTAAGAATCGGATGAGGAAGGACTTTTCCAAGATTTCCTCTCCGATCGAGGTGCCGTTCATGCTGGGAATTCAGACCAGCTCCTTCGAGCGTTTCCTGCAGCGGGACGAACCGCCGCAGAAGAGGCAGCACCATGGACTGCAGGCTGTCTTCAACAGCGTTTTTCCGATCCAGAGCTTCAAGGGGACGGCCTCCCTGGAGTTTGTGGAATACAGTATCGGCGAGGCGAAGTACGGCGCGGCGGAATGCTGCGAGCGGGGGATGACGTACTCGGCTTCGCTGCGGGTCATGGTCCGCATGGTGCTCTACAACAAGGAGTCGGCGGAGAAGAAGACCGTCCGTGAGGTGAAGGAGCAGGAAGTCTACTTCGGCGAGATGCCTCTGATGACGGATACGGGAACTTTTGTCATCAACGGCACCGAGAGGGTGGTCGTCAGCCAGATGCACAAGTCGCCCGGCGTTTTCTTCGACAGCGAGAAAAGCAAGACCGCCCCGATCGTCAAGATCCTCTACGCCGCCAGGATGATCCCTTACCGCGGCTCCTGGCTCGATTTCGAGTTCGACACCAAGGAGTTGCTCAACGCCCGCATCGACCGGCGGCGGAAGTTTTATTCCACCGCCTTTCTGCAGGCCATGGGCGTCTCCCGCCAGGGGATACTCGACACCTTCTACGAGTTCGAGACGGTTCTCCAGCCCGAGCCCGGGGTTTTCCGCAAGAAGCTGGACGAGAAGCTCAGTACGGGAATCAAGGTCCAGCTCGGGATAGCTCACCCCAAAGGCGGAGACCCCCTGCTCAAGGAGGGAAAGAAGCTGACGGCGGCGGTGATGAAGAAGCTCAAGGAAGCGGGGGTCAAGGAGTTCCCCGCCGCTCCCGAGGAGCTGGCGGGGCAGGTCATTGCCAGGGACGTGGTCGATGCCAAGTCGGGTGAGGTCCTGCTGCAGAGCAACACCGTTATCGACGACGAGGTGATGGCCAGGATCGTCGACCTCGGGATCAAGAGCTTCGACATTCTTCACATCGACGGGGTGAACACCACCACCCACCTGCGCGACACCCTCGCCCTGGACACCATACGCTCGCAGAAAGAGGCGCTGGTCGAGATCTACAAGAGGATGCGTCCCGGCGAGCCTCCCACCCCGGAGACCTCGCAGGTCTTTTTCGAGAACCTCTTCTTCGACCCCAAGCGCTACGATCTCTCCCCCGTGGGGAGGATGAAGCTCAACTCCAAGCTAGGTCTCGATATCCCCCCGGAAGTGCGAATCCTGACGAAAGACGACATCATCGAGACCCTGCGGCGGCTGATACGCATCAACGCCGGGCAGGGAAAACCGGACGACGTGGACCACCTCGGCAACCGCCGCGTGAAGTCCGTGGGCGAGCTGCTGGAGAACCAGTTCCGGATAGGTCTGGTGCGGATGGAGCGCGCCATCAAGGAGCGCATGGCCGTCCAGGACCTGGACGAGATGATGCCCCACGACCTGATCAACGCCCGTCCCGTGGACGCCGCCATCAAGGAGTTCTTCGGCTCCAGCCAGCTCTCTCAGTTCATGGACCAGACCAATCCGCTGGCGGAGATCACCCACAAGAGGCGCCTCTCCGCCCTTGGCCCCGGCGGCCTGACCCGGGAGCGGGCCGGCTTCGAGGTAAGGGACGTGCATCCCACGCACTACGGCCGGGTCTGCCCCATCGAGACCCCGGAGGGGCCCAACATTGGCCTCATCACCTCCCTCTCCACCTACGCCGAGGTGAACAAGTTCGGCTTCATCAGGACACCCTACCGGGAGGTGAAGAACGGGAGGGTGACGGACAAGATCAGGAAGCTGAGCGCCGACGAGGAGGGTCAGCACATCATCGCCCAGGCCACCACCGAGATAGACGGCAAGGGCCGCATCGTGAGCGAGAGGGTCTCGGCCCGCCAGGGCGGCGACTTCATCGTTGCGCAGCCGGAGGATGTCAAGTACATCGACGTCTCTCCCCTGCAGATAGTCAGTGTGGCGACGGCCCTCATCCCCTTTCTGGAGCACGACGACGCCAACCGGGCCCTCATGGGATCGAACATGCAGCGCCAGGCCGTGCCCCTCATGATCCGTCAGTCGCCGGTGGTGGGCACCGGCATGGAGGGAACGGCGGCAAGAGACTCGGGCGTGACCATCACCGCCCCCTTCGACGGAGTGGTGGAGAAGGTGGACGCCGGCCGGATCATCGTGCGCTCGGAGGAAAAGAACAAGGAGGAAGACGGGAGGCTGAAGGTCTTCGATCTTCTCAAGTACCGCCGCTCGAACCAGAACACCTGCATCAACCAGGTGCCCATCGTCAACGAGGGAGACCGGGTGAAGAAGAACGACATCATGGCCGACGGACCCGCCACCGATCACGGCGAGCTTGCCCTGGGGAAAAACGTCCTCGTCGCCTTCATGCCCTGGGGAGGATACAACTTCGAAGACGCCATTCTGCTCAGCGACCGGCTGGTGCAGAAGGACGTCTTCACCTCCGCGCACATTGAAGAGTTCGAGATCGAGGCGCGGGACACCAAGCTCGGCAAAGAGGAGATCACCTGCGACATACCGAACATCAGCGAAGAGGCCCTGCGGAATCTGGACGAATCCGGTATCATCCGCATCGCCGCCGAGGTTAAGCCCGGCGACATTCTTGTCGGCAAGGTGACGCCGAAAGGCGAGACGCAGCTCACTCCCGAGGAAAAGCTCCTGCGGGTCATCTTCGGGGAAAAGGCCGGCGACTTCAGGGACTCGTCCCTGCAGACGCCCCCCGGGATCGAGGGCACCGTGGTGGGCGTGAAGGTCTTCAGCCGCGGCGCGTCGAAGGACGAGCGCTCCAAGGAGATCGAGCAGGAGAACATCAAGCGTCTCGACAAGACGCTCAAGGACGAGATCAAGATCGTCAAGCAGGAGGAGCAGAAGAGGGTCATAGGCCTCTTCGAGGGCCAGCCGGCTCCCAGGCGCCTCACCGGCAAGGGCACGAGCCGCAAGGTCGTCTTCAAGGCGGGGGAGAAGATGACCGCCGAAGCTCTCTTCAAGGTTGACCTGGAACAGCTCTTGGACCCCAAGGCCATGAAGGACAAGAATCTGGCGGAGAAAGCCGCCGGGATCAGGGAGCTCGCGGAGGCGCAGATCTTTCAGCTCAAGGCGAAACACAAGGAAAAGGTCCACCGTCTGAAGAAGGGCGACGAGCTTCCGCCGGGAGTGATCAAACTCGTCAAGGTCTACGTCGCCATCAAGAGGAAGATTTCCGTGGGAGATAAAATGGCGGGCCGCCACGGCAACAAGGGCGTGGTTTCCATGATTCTTCCCGCGGAGGACATGCCCTTTCTGCCCGACGGCCGGCCGGTGGACATCGTTCTCAATCCCCTTGGAGTTCCCTCGCGAATGAACGTGGGCCAGATTCTCGAAACACACCTCGGCTGGGCGGCCAAGACCCTGGGTGACCAGATCTCGGAGATGGCCAAAACAGCGAAGACCGCGGAGCTGCGCAAGCGCCTGCAGGACGTTTTCGACACTCCGGAGCAGAAGGGGCGGATCGAGAAGATGGGCCAGGGAGAGATGCAGGAGTTCGCCGAGGACCTGCGTTCCGGAATCCGCACCGCCACTCCCGTCTTCGACGGCGCCGAGGAGAAGGAGATCAAGCAGATGCTGGAGATGGCCGGCCTGTCGCAGAACGGCAAGACCGTTCTCTACGACGGCCGCACGGGGGAACCCTTCGGCCAGGAGGTCACCGTGGGCTACATCTACATGTTGAAGCTCCACCATCTGGTGGACGACAAGATCCACGCCAGGTCCATCGGGCCCTACAGCCTTGTCACGCAGCAGCCCCTGGGAGGAAAGGCCCAGTTCGGCGGCCAGCGCTTCGGAGAGATGGAGGTCTGGGCCCTTGAAGCCTACGGGGCGGCCTACACTCTCCAGGAGATCCTGACGGTGAAATCCGACGACGTTGTTGGAAGAACCAAGGTATACGAATCGATCGTCAAGGGCCGGAACCTGCACCAGGCCGGCCTGCCGGAGTCCTTCAACGTCCTGGTAAAGGAGCTGCAGGGCCTTGGCCTCGATGTGGAGATGATCGAAGAACGTTCCCGCGGCGGCAAGTAATGGCGGCGGCCGGGAGCACCGTTAACGAGGGAGGAGAGTTCATTGGACAGCCTCTTTAGTCTTTTCGAGAAACACAAGGATCCGACCCAGTACAAAGGCATCAGGATTTCTCTGGCTTCGCCGGATAAGATACGCTCCTGGTCCCACGGGGAGGTGAAGAAGCCCGAGACCATCAACTACCGGACGTTCAAGCCGGAGCGGGACGGGCTCTTCTGCGCCAAGATTTTCGGTCCCACAAAGGACTGGGAATGCAACTGCGGCAAGTACAAGAGGATGAAGCACCGCGGTGTCGTCTGCGACAAGTGCGGCGTGGAAGTCATTCAGTCCAAGGTCCGCCGGGAGAGGATGGGGCACATCGACCTCGCCAGCCCGGTCTCGCACGTCTGGTTCTTCAAGAGCCTTCCCTCGCGGATCGGCACGATCCTGGATATCCCCCTGCGGCAGCTCGAGAGGGTGCTCTACTTCGAGTCCCACATCGTTATCGATCCCGGCCCGACAGGCCTCAAGATGCTGGAGCTGCTGACAGACGAGCGGTACCGGGAAATGCGCATCGAGTTCGGGGACCAGTTCACCGCCGCCATGGGCGCCGAAGCCATCAAGGGGCTTCTCAAGCAAGTGGACATAGAGGAGATGGCGGCGGACCTGAGAGTCA
>JAUWCW010000084.1 GCA_030609125.1 Candidatus Rokuibacteriota bacterium | reverse complement strand
ACCGCCGGCGCCGCCAGCGAGGCGGCGGCAGCGATGAAAACAAGAGCCGCCGCGCGGGAGCGCGGCGTCCTCTCTCTGCCGCCGGCGAGAACGGCCGGCAGCGTGCCGAAAACAATCCCCGCAGCGGCAACTATCCGGGGGTGCAGGCAGGAAAACACCGACGCCGTTACCAGACCGGCCCCCAGTGCCGCCAGGAAGATTGCCGCTGAGCGGGCGTTTTCAGGCTCCTCTTCCCGGGCACAGAGGGCTGCCGCCGTAACAGCCGCCGGAACACCGAGGAGAAAGGCGAAAAAAGCCGTCACCGCCGCGCCCGGGGAGGCAGCGGGCCAGACGGAGGCGCCCCCGAAGACCGCCAGGGCCGCAGCCGCGCACAGTCCCCAGAGCAGATGGACCCCCACGGCGCGGTCTCCTTTTTTGCTCCCCCGGCCTGCCATGACGAAACCTGCCACCGCTCCCACCCCGGCCCCGAGAAGGGCGAGGGCGATGATGCCTTCCCCCGTCCGTGGCCAGAAGAGGACCCACAGGACCCTGCGCAGGGCATGGAAGAAAAGTCCCGCCCCCAGTCCGAGCAAGGCGGCCGAAGCGTTTCTCATGCTCATCGCACCTCTCCCGTGACGGCGAGGGCGGCGTCCAGAAGAGACGGGGCCGTCCGCAGGCCCTCGGGGGCCCGTTCCCCGGGGGGAACGACGAGAATGCCGCCTATCCCGGCGGCGCGTCCCGCCTCGATGTCGGAAAGCGAATCGCCGATGATCAGGGAAGAGTCCCTGTCGACGGCAAAGCGACTCACACCTTCCTCGATCATCCCGGGAAGAGGCTTGCGGCACCGGCACTTCGCATCGTGATCGTGGGGGCAGTGCAGCACCGCATCCAGCGTAACACCCCTCCTCCCCAGTTCCTCTTTCATGCGCCGGTGGATGTCGGCGAGGTCATCCTCCGTCATGAGCCCCCGACCTATCCCCCGCTGGTTGGTGACGACCAGCAGCAGATAGCCCGATCGCTGCAGCAGCTTCATGGCCTCGGAGGCGCCCTCACAGAAGGCGAACTCCTCCCACCGCGTGACGTAGGCCCCGCCGGGCAGCCTCACGTTGATCACGCCGTCACGGTCAAGAAAGATCGCCTTCCTCTTCACCGCGCCTCCACCCTCTCCGGCATCATTCCCGCTCCGGCCCGAGAAGGCTCACACCCTCAACGGCCTCCGCATCCTCAACACCCATCATCTCCAGAACCGTCGGGAAGAGGTCGAGGATGTGAGCCTTCTTCGCTTTCACCGCCGCCCCCCTGACAAGGACAAACGCGCCCCGCAGGGTGTGCATGCCGGAGAGCACGCTTCTGCCGAAGACGGTCGGTCGGTCCAGATGTCCCTTGAGCTCGTATCCGTCCCGGGGCACGGCAAGCAGATCGAACGGGGCCGGGATCCTGTCGGAGGCCGGCACCGGAAAGTCACCCCATGCCGGGTTGGAGCAGACCTCCTCCCCGCGCAGCACCTCGGACAGCACCTCCTCTCCCGTCTCCGGGTCTCTCAGGCCCAGCAGATCCGCCTCCAGCCCCTTGCGAAAGCCCGCGTACTCATCCCTGTCCAGGACGCTCCCCGCCGGCTCCCTTCCCCGAAGATTCATGTAGATCCTGCCAGGCAGGAGGCTGTAGGCCTTCGAACAGGCCGCCATGTCCGCCAGGCGGCGGGGCTTGCGCCTCGCGAACTCGAGCCAGTCCCTCTCCTCGAGAAAACGGTTGATATTCACCTCCCTGCGGAGCCGGCAGAAGCCGTGATTGGAGAGGGCAATCAAATCGCATTCCCGGGGAAGACGCGCCATGAGCTCCCCCACGAGGTCGTCGAGAGTGCGGTAGAAAGAGAGAAAGGCGTCGCGATAGGGAGAGTCCGCCGTTTCGTAGTCCCCCCAGAGGAGGTGGTTGACACGATCGGTCTCCATGACGTGCAGCTGGAAGAAGTCCCACGACTCCTGACTCAGGAGGGCGGCGGCGGCCTCGAACCGCTTGCGCAGGGCAAGGTCGACGTCTGCGAGGATGGCGTCCCGGTCCGTCATCTCCAGGCCCCGTTCGACGTCGATGCGGTAGTTGATCGCGCCGAGACGGCGGGCGAGGGCCGGCGGGTAGGTCGCCTTGTCGAGGGATGGACTGAGGAAGCAGGCCACAAGCGAGCCGTTGACCGGCCGGGGCGGATACGTGGCGGGGACGTTGACGACCACGACCCGCTTGCCCGCACGGCTGAGAACTTCCCAGAGGCTCGGCAGAGAGACGTTCGCACCGTTGAGTTTGAAAAGATCGTACGATCCCGGGCGGCGGTCGATAAAGCCGTAGATCCCGTGCCGCCCCGGATTCGCGCCTGTCATGTACGAAGTCCAGGTCACGAGCGAGACGGGCGGCTGGACCGTCTCCATCTCCTTCAGGTCGCCTTCGCTCACCAGCCTGCCCAGGTTGGGCAGAAGCCCGTCGTCCACGTGCCGCCTCAGGAACGCGTGCGAGATCCCCTCCAGGCTGAGAACAAAGAGCTTCTCCGAGGAGGGTTTTTTTCTGGAAGACGTGCCGATTCCCATGGTTGCCGCTACAAGGTAAGCAGATACCTTCAGGATGTCAACAGGTGCCGGCGGGGAGCTCCGGAAAGGGAAAAACCTTGCAAGTGCCGATGATATAGGGTAAATTTTGCAGCGTTCATAGTAAAACGCATTGAAACCTATAAGGAATAACTAAAACCATGGAAACGAGCAAAGAACTCTGGGACAGCTACCAGGCAGTACACGACCGCACCTCCGACCTGCGGAGGCATCTTTGACCTTGCCGCCAGGGAAGATCGTGCGGCGGCTCTTGAGAGAGAGCTGAGCAAACCCGGCTTCTACGACAATCGGCAAAAATCCACCGAGGTCCTCAGGGAGAGAAACGCCCTCTTTGCCGAACTCGACTACTGGAAGGCCGTCGACAGCCGCCTCGAGGAGATAGAGGTCCTCTTCGAGCTCTACGGGGAGGGTGACACGGAGGTGCTGGTCGACCTGAAGGCCCAGATCGCGGCTCTGGCCCGCGACATCGACTCCAAGGAGATTCAGACCCTCCTCTCCGGTGAGCACGACAAAAGCAATGCGTTTCTCGTCATCCACCCCGGCGCCGGCGGCACGGAGTCCCAGGACTGGGCGGAGATGCTCCTGCGGCTCTATCTGCGCTGGGCGGAGAAAAAGGGGTTCAAAACGGAGATCATCGACTACCAGCCCGGCGAGGAGGCGGGGGTCAAGAGCGTGACGGTTCTCGTTTCCGGCGATTACGCCTACGGCCTGCTCGTCGCCGAGATAGGCATTCACCGCCTGGTGAGAATCTCCCCCTTCGACGCCAACAAGAGGCGACACACCTCCTTCTGCGCGGTTCACGCCTACCCCGAGATCGACGAAGCCATCGAGATCGAGATCCGGGACGAGGACCTGCGCATCGACACCTACCGCTCCTCCGGGAGCGGCGGCCAGCACGTGAACGTCACGGACTCGGCGGTGCGCATCACCCACCTGCCGACGAGGATCGTCGTGCAGTGCCAGAACGAGCGGTCCCAGCACAAGAACAAGGCCTTCGCCCTGAAGGTCCTCCGGTCGCGGCTCTTTCAGCTCAAGGAGGAGGAGCAGAAGAAGAAGCTCCAGCAGATTCAGGGAGAGAAGAAGGACATCGCCTGGGGAAGCCAGATACGTTCCTACGTTCTGCACCCCTACCGCATGATCAAGGACCATAGAACGAATTTCGAGACGGGCAAGGTGGACAGCTTTCTCGATGGCGAGATCGACGGGTTCATCGACGCCTTCCTCCTGCAGAGAGTCAAGGGAGAGGGCGCCGCGGCAAAGCGAGGAGAGGGAAGCTAGTGGAATTGGAAGGCGACCAGGTCCGGCAGCGGAGAAAGAAACTCGACGAACTGCGCGAGATGGGGGTAGATCCTTATCCGGCTCGATACCGCCCTGCCGACAGTGCCGCCGATCTTCACGCCCAGGCGGGAGAACTTTCCGCGGAGGAGGTGGAGGCCCTCAAGCGGCGGGCCCGGGTGGCGGGACGCGTCATGGCCCTGCGCAAGTTCGGCAAGGCGGCCTTCGCCCACATCCAGGACGCCAGCGGGAAGATTCAGCTTTACTTCCGCAAGGACGCTATCAGCGAGACCGACTTCGCCGTCCTGAAGAAGCTCGACATCGGCGACATCATCGGTGCCGAAGGTGTTCTTTTCAGGACGAAAACGGACGAGCTTACCGTTCAGGCAGAATCCCTGACGCTCCTGGCCAAGTCCCTCCGGCCCCTTCCGGAGAAGTGGCACGGCTTGAAGGACATCGAGCAGCGCTACCGCCAGCGCTACCTGGACCTCATCGTCAACCCGGACGTCAGGGAATCCTTCCGGACCAGGGCCCGCCTCATCACCGCCGTCAGGGAGTTCTTCACCTCCCGGGGCTTTCTCGAAGTGGAGACCCCCATGATGCAGTCCATTCCCGGAGGGGCGACGGCACGACCCTTCAAGACCTTCTACAACGCCCTCGACATGGAGGTCTTCCTCAGGATAGCCCCGGAGCTCTACCTCAAGCGCCTCATCATCGGCGGCTTCGACCGGGTCTTCGAGATCAACCGCAACTTCCGCAACGAGGGCCTGTCCCGGGAGCACAACCCGGAGTTCACCATGCTCGAGTTCTACCAGACCTGGGCCGACTACAACTCGCTCATGGAACTGACGGAGGAGCTATTCGTGGAGCTTGCAAGAAAGGTGGCGGGCGCGGAGAAGATCGTCTACCAGGGAAAGGAGATCAGCTTCAGCCCACCCTGGAAGAGGCTCCCTCTCGTCGAGTCCCTCACCACCGTGGCGGGAATCTCCGAAAAGGACGTGCACGACCCGGAATTTCTCCGCCTCAAGGCGAAAGAACTCGGCATCCCCCTCGACGCAGGGTACGGGCCCGAGCGCCTGCAGGTGGAGATATGGGAGCGCCTCGTCGAGCCGACCCTCGTAGACCCGACTTTCGTCGTCGACTTTCCCAAGGCGGTCTCGCCCCTGGCCAAGAGCCGCACAGACAACCCGGATCTGGTGGAACGCTTCGAGCTTTTCATCGCCGGCAAGGAGGTGGCCAACGCCTTTTCCGAGTTGAACGACCCGGTGGATCAGCGCGAGCGCTTCAGTCTTCAGGCCGCCGAGAGAGCGGCGGGCGACGTCGAGGCCCAGATGATGGACGAGGACTTCCTCCGCGCCCTGGAGCACGGCATGCCCCCCACCGGCGGAGAGGGCATCGGCATCGACCGCCTGGTCATGCTCTTCACCGACGCTCCCAACATCCGTGACGTCATCCTCTTTCCGCAGCTGCGGCGGGAGAAAAGTGGTGCGTAGGGCGAGGGGAAAACCGGCGGGGAAAGGACTGCGGTGAGGAGGCACGATGCTTGAGAACGTAAAAGACGTCCTCCCCCTCCTGTTGCCCTGGATTGCCGGCGGCCTGGTCCTGGTCCTCGTTTTTCCTTCCATGGCCTTCTACGTAATCCTTCGTCTTCTGCCTGTTCTTTTCCCGCGAAGCACCTTTGAGATCCTCGTCGGCGGCCGTTACCTTCGCGCCCGCCGCGTCCCGTGGATGATCTCGGCCGTAACCTTCATCTCCATCAGCGGCGTGACCCTGGGCGTCATGGCGCTGATCATCGTCATCGGTGTCATGACGGGATTCGAGTCCGACCTGCGGCGCAAGATCCTCGGGACCAACGCCCACATCGTCGTCCTCTCCCAGGGGGGAATCGCCATGGCGGACTACGCCGAGCTCTCAGAGCGCATCGGAAACATCCGGGAGGTCACCTCCGCCTCTCCCTTCCTCCTCTCCCAGGCGATGCTGAGCTCCCGATCGGGCGTGCAGGGAGTGGTCCTGCGAGGCATCGACACCTCCGGCGGGAAGCAACTGGACAACCTGGAGGAGAACATGGTGGAGGGCACTGTCAGGGTCCTGGGCGAATCCTTCGCGGACGGAACCACCCCCCTTGTCATAGGCATCGAACTCGCACGCAATCTGGGCGTTTTCACCGGGGACGAGATCCGCGTCATCTCCCCCTTCGGGAGCACCACGCCCACCGGCGTAGCGCCGAAAATGCAGCGTTTCCACGTGGCGGGGATTTTCAAGTCCGGCATGTACGAATACGACTCCAGCCTGGCCTACCTCTCCCTGCCGGCGGCCCAGAAGTTTCTCGACATCGGCGACGCCGCCACCGGCATCGAGATCAGGGTTGAGGACTTCGACCGCTCCCGTGAGGTCGCCGTGGTCATCCAGGCCGAACTGGGACCGCCCTACTGGGCCCGGGACTGGACGGAGATGAACCATGCGCTCTTCAGCGCTCTCAAGCTCGAGAAGATCGCCATGTTCATTATTCTGACTCTCATTGTCTTCGTCGCCTCATTCAACATCATAAGCTCTCTCATCATGAAGGTCATGGAGAAGAACAAGGACATAGCCATTCTCAAGTCCATGGGGGCCGCATCGGGACAGGTCCTGCGGATCTTCGTTTTCGGAGGCGTCATGATCGGCACCGTCGGAACGCTCCTGGGAGGCATCCTCGGCTGGGGGGCCTGTTTTGCCCTGGAACGCTACCGGTTCATCAGCCTCCCGAGCAGCGTCTACTACATAGACAACCTCCCCGTCGAACTGGAAGGGAGGATGGTGGCGATCATCGTGGCCTCGGCCTTTCTCATAAGCCTCGCGGCGACGATCTACCCGGCGTGGAAGGCGGCCCGCATGGATCCCATTCCGGCCCTGAGGTACGAATAGAATGGCCGTTCTTCTCGAAGCGAAGAACCTCTCGAAGTCGTACACCAGCGGCACGAGAGAGCTCAACGTCCTCGCCGGGCTCGACCTGCGCGTCGAGGAGGGTGAAATGGCCGCCGTCGTCGGCGCCTCGGGCGCCGGCAAGAGCACCCTTCTGCACATCCTGGGCGGCGTGGATCGTCCCACGTCCGGGGAGGTACTCTACAGGGGCAGTCCCCTCTCCCGGATGAGCAACGGGGCCCTGGCGCGCTACCGCAACAGGGAGGTCGGCTTCGTCTTTCAGTTCCACTTCCTCATGCCCGACTTCACCGCCCTGGAAAACGTCATGATGCCCCTGCTCATCGGCGGAGTCGGGAGTCGTCCCGCCCGCGAGAGGGCGCAGGAGCTTCTGGGAGAGGTGGGCCTTGCGGAGCGCGTCCACCACCGTCCCGGAGAGCTCTCCGGAGGGGAGCAGCAGCGCGTGGCCATCGCCCGCGCCGCCGCCCGGAATCCCAGGGTCATTCTCGCCGACGAGCCGACCGGCAACCTCGATCACGAAACCGGGGCGGTGACGTTCGCGGTCCTTGAAAAACTCAACCGCGAGCGAGGGGTGACCATGGTCCTGGTCACCCACAACCAGGAGCTGGCCGGTGCGACGGGCCGGTGCCTCCGCCTGATCGACGGCCGGATGGAGCCTCTCGGCTAGGAAGTCGTGAGGCGGAGCGTGTCGGACCGCGGGCTGCTCTCGTGCCCGTTGTCGTCCACCAGGACCACCGTAACGGTATACGTCCCGGTTGGTTTGCCGCTGCCGCACTCGAACCTGGTGGTGTAGGTCGCCCGCTCGGGCACACTCAGGTCGAGGTTTCCCGGGTCCTGCAGGGCCTCGATCTCCTCTTCCGTCAGGTCAAGTTCGTCCAGGCCGAAAAAACCGCCCCCCTGCTCCCACAGGACCTCTTCCTCGAAAGTGAACCCGCCTTCATGCTGG
>JAUWCW010000055.1 GCA_030609125.1 Candidatus Rokuibacteriota bacterium | reverse complement strand
CCGAAGTGATAGATCTTGACGAGACTGGCGCGCTTCAGGCCGCTGACGTCGCCCTTCAATACAATCTGGCCATGGCTGATGCCGTGGTATATGCCGTCGCTCTCAGCCATCGCTGCAAGGTAATAACGTCCGATTCAGATTACCTGGACCTGCCGAATGTGAAATTGTTGACTTAGGGCCCGCGCAAGAACAAGTTCACAGAATTCGCGCTCAGATTCAGGTCGTATTTGGTCGATCTGAATGAGCACCCCAAGGGCATTTGCTTCGCGGCACGAAACCGCAGGAATAGCGGGCTATTTCGAGGATTTCGTGATTGAGGATCGGCCAAAGACGGCCTGAAGATGAGATGCGAAAATGGGAAGTTATTCTTGCGTGGGCCCTTAGGGCCCGCGGATCCTGGAAAAATATGAGGAAGCGGTCAGACCGCGGCTACGCGGTCGATCATCTCGAGCAGTTCGTCTGTCTCGAAGGGCTTGTTGATGTATTCGTAGGCACCGAGCTCCATCGAGTCAAGATAGGATTCGACGTCTCCGAAAGCGGTGATCATGATGATCCGGGCATCGCTGTCGATTTTTCGGATTTTCTTCAGCACTTCGATGCCGTTCATCTCGGGCATCATGATATCCAGAAGGATGATGTCGGGTTTGGAGGCCGTCACCGCCTCCAGCGCCTCCGACCCGCTGTAGGCGGCCGAAATGTCCCATCCTCTCCCGGCGAGAATAGTCGATACGATCGAGACTATGTCCCGGTCGTCGTCCACGATGAGTACCTTCCTCTTACCCTCCACGCCGCTACTCCTGCCTCTTGCCGTAGCTATAGTTTATATCCCGCTTTGCTCGCGGCTGTCAACGATTAATTGTCCCCGCCCGCAGGGAGGGTACGTGCCCCGCCTCTTCTTTCGAAAATGAGCCTCAGCCCCTCGAGGGTGAGGTGCGGGTCAACCTTTTCGACGATCCCCGTCTCCCTGACAATGAGCTCGGCCATCCCTCCCGTGGCAACCACTTCGGCCTCCTCCCCTATTTCACGCCGTATTCTTCGGACCAGCATTTCCACGAGACCGGCGTAGCCGAAGATGATTCCCGCCTGCATGCCCGAGACGGTATCCTGCGCCACAGCCCGTGGCGGGCGGACAAGCTCGATCCTGGGAAGCCGTGCCGCCCTTTTGAAGAGGGCCTCGATCGATATGGCCAGACCGGGGGCGATGGCGCCCCCCAGGTAGCTCCCGTCCGCCGCGATGGCGTCGAAGGTCGTCGCCGTCCCGAAGTCCACGACGATGAGCGGACCGCCGTATCTGTGAAAGCCCCCCACGGCATTGGCAATCCTGTCCGCACCAACCTCCCTGGGGTCATCGAAGCTCTCCAGGATTTTCCTCTCCGTCTCGGGTCCCGCAAAAAAGGGTTTCAGACCGAAGTACTTTCGAAAGGCGGCCTCAATGGTGGCGCACACAGGCGGCACGACACACGCTGCCGACACTCCCGTCAGTTCCTCCGCCGCGAGGCCGCTCTCCGCAAGGAGGCTCTTGAGGAGCAGCCCCAACTCGTCCACCGTGCGGCTCCCGTCGTTCGACACGTCCCAGTGGGCGACGAGTTCGTCTTTGCGGAACACACCGAGGTGTATGTGCGTGTTCCCTACATCGATGACAAAAAGCACTGTCCCTCCTCAGGTTGCGGATACAGCTGAAAACCCGATAAATTCAATATCCTTATCCTTCAGGCTCTCCCAGACAGGCGCCGCGCCGCCTTCCTGCCACAGACCGTAGCAGCGGTCGAGGGGAAGATAAATCGCGGCCAGAACATCCTCCGGGTCCTTCTCCTCACCGAGGCGTTCCCGAACCGAAGTTGCGATCTCTCCCAGATCCTTCGGAAACTCACCGTCGCCTATGTTCACATTCACCCCGATGCCGGCAACGACAAACGGACCCGATCCCGGAATCCGGTTCTCCAGAAGAACGCCGGCGATCTTCCTTCTTCCCGCCAGCACGTCGTTGGGTGATTTCAGGGTTATCTCTCCAATCCCAAGCCCGACCAGGGCCTCCGCCACGGCGCCGGCCACAACCCAGGGCAGCTCGTGCCATTCTCCCCGGTCCCGCACCGGTTCGAGGAGGACGGAGAAGGTGAGGCTCCCTCCGGGAACCGAGAACCATCTCCGTCCGTGCCTGCCCCTTCCGCCTGTCTGGCTCCGCGCCACCACCACCGTCCCTTCCCGGCATCCACGGGCGGCCAGATCGAAGGCAAGATCGTTGGTGGAAGCGGTCTCCTCGTAACGGCGCTCCTCCCTGCCGATAATCACTCCGACGGCTCCCCGTCCGGCCTCAGGTCCATGCTGATATCCATGGCACGAGCTGAGTGCGTCAGCGCACCAACAGAGATCATGGAGACTCCCGGCTGCGCCATCACGCTGATGTTCTCCACGGTGATCCCGCCCGAAACTTCCACCACCGCTTGGCCGTTCACCACCTTCAGCGCCGCGGCAAGAGATTCCGGAGAGTTGTTGTCCACGAGAATTATCTCCGCGCCCGCCTCAACAGCCTCCCTTACCTCCTCCAGGGTGCCGGCCTCAACCTCGATCTTCATCCCCGGGCGCACGGAAGCCCTCGCCCTGCTGACCGCCTCGGCGATGCCGCCAGCCAGCCTGACGTGGTTGTCCTTGATCAAAACCCCGTCCGAGAGGCTGAACCGGTGATTGCTCCCCCCCCCATGGCGCACGGCCTCCTTCTCGAGAAACCGCCAGCCCGGGGTTGTCTTCCGCGTGTCCATGAGCATCGCGGAAAGCCCCGACACCTTTGCCGCGAAGCGGGAAGTCAGGGTCGCTATGCCGCAGAGCCGCTGCAGGAAGTTGAGTGCCGTTCTCTCGCCGGCGAGAAGGGATCTGGCGTCCCCGCGCAGGAGGGCGAGCTTCGTGCCGGCCACGATCTGCTCTCCTTCGCCGACCCCGCTTTGCCAGCGCACCCGCGGGTCCACGATCTCGAAGACTCTCCTCGCCACGCCGAGGCCGCTCACCGTCAGGTTCTCCTCGGCGATGATCTCCGCCGTCGCACCCGCCCCTTCCCTGATGACTGCCTCGCTCGTCACGTCCCTGCCCGGGAGGTCCTCGTCCAGGGCAAGTCGTATCAGTTCGTCGACCCTGCGCCGGAACGTGCAGCCCGCATCCGCGGCTTCCATCAGCCTTCCATCCACGTCAGGATCCTGTCCCGGTTCCCGGCCATGTAGTCCCTTTTTTCAACCGATTCAGCCAGGATGCGCCGGTTTTTCTCGACGATCTCCCTCGGGGCCTTGGCGAGAAAATCTTCACGACCCAGCTTCTTGCGGTAGCGGGCAATGTCCTTCTCGAGGCGCCCTATCTCCTTCTCAAGCCTCTTCACCTCGTCCCGGAAGTCCACGATGCCCGCCAGCGGGATGTAGAGCTCGCCGCAGGAAACCGGAGAGCTCGCCGACTCCTTCGGCGGTTTTGAATCACCCGGATCCAGGCGGCTGATTCTGCCGAGACGCATGATCGCCGGACCAAGGCCGTCGAGAATCTTCTTTTCCTCATCCGCGACCCCCCGCAGAAGCACCTCCACCTCCACGCCCGGCCTGATATTCATTTCGCCGCGAATGGTTCTGACGCTGCTCACGATTTCGCTCATGAGCTCCATCTCCTTCTCCGCCGCCGGGTCTTCCCAGCGTTCGTCGGCCACGGGGAAGGGGCCGTTCACAAGAAGGCCGCGTTCCCCCGGCATCAGGTGCGCAATCTCCTCGGTAACGAAAGGCATGATCGGGTGTGCAAGGGCGAGTAGCCGCAGCAGCGAGAACTGAGCGACCCCTCGAGCCGCTCTGCCGTCGTCGCCCGCGGCGCCGAGCCGGGGCTTGACGATTTCCAGATACCAGTCACAAAACTCGTGCCAGACGAACTGGTAGATCTGGGAAGCGGCCTGGTTGAAATGGTAACCGTCGAGAGCCTCCCCCACTCCTGCGACGACCCTGTTGAGACGGCTCAGGATCCAGCGGTCCTCAAGTGCCTGCGGCGCGATCTCCCTCTCCCCTTCTTCTTCCTGCACGTTCATGTGGATCAGACGGGTTGCGTTCCAGAGCTTGGTGACGAAGTTCCGGTACCCCGCTATCCTCTCTTCCGAGAGCTTGATGTCCCTCCCCTGGGCCGCCATGGCGGCGAGAGTGAAGCGGAAGGCGTCGGTGCCGTACTTCTCCATCATCACCAGAGGGTCGATCACGTTGCCCTTGGATTTGGACATCTTCTGCCCCTCGGCGTCACGCACCATGGCATGCAGGTAGACATCCGCGAAGGGAACGTCGTCTCTGAACCTGATCCCCATCATCATCATCCGCGCCACCCAGAAGAAGAGTATGTCGAGCCCGGTGACAAGGACCGAGGTGGGGTAGAAAGTCTTCAGAAGAGGCGTCTCGTCGGGCCAGCCCAGGGTCGAAAAAGGCCAGAGGGCTGATGAGAACCAGGTATCCAGCACGTCCGGATCCTGAGTGAGGTCGCTGCCGCCGCAGCGCGGACAGGAGTCCGGCGGCTGATCGCCGACGATCGGAACGGCATCGACGCCCGCAATGAGCCCGGACCCGTCCTCGCCGCTCTCAAAGTGCTTCTCGTTGCATGAGCGGCAGTACCATACCGGGATCTGGTGGCCCCACCAGATCTGCCGGGATATGCACCAGTCCCGGATGTTTTCCATCCAGTCGAAGTAGGTCCTCTCCCAGTGCTCCGGAATGATCCGCGTCTTTTTCTCTCTCACCGCGCGAAGGGCCGGCTCGGCCAGGGGACCGACCCGGACAAACCATTGCGGCGACAGCGCCGGCTCCACGGCGCTCTTGCATCGGTAACAGTGCCCCAGAGGAACGGTGTACTCCTCCGTCTTTTCCAGGTAGCCGCCGCTGGCGAGATCGGCGACAACCGCCTCCCTGGCCTCGAACCTCTCCAGACCGCGGTATTTTCCCGCTTCCTCACTCATCATTCCGTTCTTGTCGATCACCTCCGCCGACCCCAGATCATGCCGTCGGCCTATCTCGAAATCTGCTGCGTCGTGGGCGGGGGTTATCTTCAGCGCCCCCGTTCCGAAAACGGGGTCTACCTGTTCATCCGTGATTACCGGCACCTCCCTGAACGGCTCCACCGGAAGCTTCACCATTCTTCCGCCCAGATCACCGTACCTCTCGTCTTCAGGGTGCACCGCCAGGGCCAGATCGCCCGGTATGGTTTCAGGCCTGGTGGTGGCCACCACCAGGCCTCCCTCCTCACCGACGAAGGGATACCGGACATAGTAGAGCTGCCCCGGCTTGTCGTGGTACTCCACCTCCAGGTCCGAAAGGGCGGTGTGGCAGCGGGGACACCAGTTGATGATCTTCTTGTCCCGGTAGATCAGTCCGTCTTCGTAGAGTCTGATGAAGACCTGCCTTACGGCTTTCGAGAGACCCTCGTCCAGGGTGAAGCGCTCCCGCCCCCAGTCGCACGAGCATCCCAGCCGTTTTAGCTGCCTGATTATGGTACCGCCCGATTCGGCCTTCCACTTCCAGACTCTTTCAAGAAATTTCTCACGTCCCAGCTGGTGACGATCGATGCCTTCCTCGGCAAGCTGCTTTTCCACGACGTTCTGCGTAGCGATTCCGGCATGGTCCGTCCCCGGCAGCCAGAGAGTGTTTATTCCCTGCATGCGTTTCCAGCGCACAAGTATATCCTGCAGGGTATTGTTCAAGGCGTGCCCGATGTGCAGAATACCCGTCACGTTGGGCGGGGGGATCACGATGCAGAAAGAGTCCTTCTCGCCCTGTTCGGAAGCGCTGAAGGATCCCGATTCCTCCCAGATGCGGTACCATTTTTCCTCCGCATCCGCGGGGCGGTAGGTCTTTTCGAACTCTGACATGGGATTATCCTTTTCTCAGGGGACTGTAACGTCGATCTTTGTCAGGCGTGATGACGCTCTGACGGGGAGGTGAGGCCGCGGCTTGCCCTCCCCGGACCCGTTCCGGAAGACGAGGCGGGATCAGAAGACTTCTAAACCCTTTCCTTCCGACCGCCTTCCTTCTTGATACGCTCGATCTCGTTGCTTATCATCGCCTCCGCCAGGTCCGGAATGACTTCCCAGGCGATCTCCTCGACAATCCTGCTCGCCGCTTCAGCGATGGCCTGCCCAAGCTGCTCCCGGATGGCGTCTTCGATTCTCGTCCCTATGATCTTCTCAAGCGCAGCGCCGGAAACGGAGGGCGCCTCGGCAGCCGGCGGCGCCGGCTCGACCGGGGGCATTTCCGGTGCCGGCATGTGCGCCGCGGGAGCGGCGGCCGCCGGCTCCGGAACGCGCTCATCGGCGATCGTTTCAAACGCGGGCTCGGCCTCGAGCGGGGTCGGCTCCGCCGCCGGGGCAGGCTCCGGAGCCTCCTCCGTGAGGTCCATGATCTCCGCCTCTTCCACTTCCTCGATGACGTTCTCCCCAATCCCCGGCTCGTCCAGGGACCGGCCCGGGCCCTCATCCCTTTCCTCAGTGGCGCCCCAGAAGGACTCCTCCTCCAGGATCTTGTCTTCCACCAGGGGGGCGGTGCTGTCCCTGAGACTGACTTCGCTCCACAGATCCTCTTCCTCGCCGGCGGGAGCAGCCGCTTCACCTCCGAGAATCTCTTCCTCCGCCGGTTCGGCACTCTCCTCCCCGAGATCGAAGATCCCCTCCTCTTCCTCGAAAACCGGTTCGGGGGCCGCCGCCTCGGGTGCAGCCATCACCGGCTCCTCCTGCGGCGGCGGGGGCGGGGGAGCGGCCGCCTGGGGCGCAGGCGCTGCGGCGACTCCCGGCGACTCAGCGGCGGTGAGCGGCGGGGGGGCTGCCGGAGCCGGAGCAGCGGGGGCCGCCGGAGTCGGGGCCGCCTGGTGCGCCGGGGCCGGCGCCTCGAACCCGGCGCTGCGCGCGATCAGTTCCTTCACCTTGTCTATCAGTTCCTGCGATTCAAACGGCTTCACGATATAACCGTCGGCGCCGGACTGTTTCGCCTTCTCCTCGTCAAAGCTCTCGAAGGTTCCCTTGAGGAAGAGAAAAGGCACGCTCTTGAGCCCGGGATCGGTCTTGATCTTGTAGCAGAGCTCATACCCGTTCATTCCAGGCATGATGACATCTGAAAGAATAATGTCCGGGCGATCCATCTGCGCCTTCTCGAAGGCGGCGGCGCCATCGCCCACCGCCGTGACCTGGCTCTCCTCGTCAGAGAATGTGAGCTCGACAACTTTCTGAATGGTGACACTGTCATCGGCCAGCAAAATCTTGGTCATCGCCCCCTGCCTCCCTGGCTGCTTCAATCGCCATTTCTAATGATCGCGTTATACAGTCCTTCCGGATCAACCACAAGTATCAGGCTCGCTCCCTGAATAATGACTCCGCAAAAAACCCCTTCCACCAGTTCCCTGCAAAGCATCGGCCACTCGCTCATTGTCCCTGCATTCAGCACCCTGCCGGGGCTGTCCACCCTCACAGCGGCGACGGCTTCCCTCTCACCGATAATCAGCAGGCTGGGGAACTTCCCCGCCGCCCCGGAGCGGCCGAACCACTTGCCGATGTCCAGCACGGGGAGATCCCGACCCCTGAAGTGAATCTCTCCGGACTCCACCTCTGAGTCTGTCTGCGTGTCGCCTTCCAGCACTGCGCGGACCCACTCCAGTGGGATTCCGAACCTGCCGGATCCCGCCTGGAAGGTAAGAACCTTCCCGTCGACTGGAACCTCCGCTCCTGCCATCCTGATTTTACTTTATTTTAGAGTGTCTTACCAATGACTGTCAAGACTCTACGCACGAATTCCTCTGAACGCGCTGAGGAAGTTCACCTCCTCGGTTTCAGAGGATCTTCCACGGTTCGGGGAGGAAGATTCTCTTGAAAGTCATGGTTGCGAACCTGTCGGTCATGCCGGCGATGAAGTCACACACGATCCTCTCCTTCTCCGCCTTTCCCGCCGAGGCCCGGTAGTCGTCCCCTATCTCCTCCGGGGCTTCCATGTAATGCTCGAAAAGATCGCGGAGTATTTTAGAGGCCTTGAGAAACTCCCTGTGAGTCTGCGGGTTGAAGTAGACCTTCCGGTAGAGAAAGTCCCTGAGAGACCGGCAGATACTGACCAGACTTTCACTCATGACCGCCTGCTCCACCCCCGCCTCGAGGGAAGACTCGATAACGTCCCGCACCATATAGCCGATGCGGTGGGTGTGGGTCGTGCCTGCGCGGCGGACAATCTCTCCGGGCAGGTCGCTCTCCGTGAGGACCCCCGCCCTGATCGCGTCGTCGATGTCGTGATTTATGTAAGCCACTATGTCGGCGAGGCGGACGACCTGGCCCTCCACGGTGGCTGCACGATCCTCCCCTTCCGGCACTATTTCTCCCAGGCCCTTGGAGTGCTTCCGGATACCGTCGAGAACCTCGAAAGTGAGGTTCAGACCTTTCCCGCTCTTTTCCAGAACTTCCACCACTCTCAGGCTCTGCTCGACATGGCTGAATCCCCCCTGCACTATGTCGTTGAGAGCCTCTTCCCCGGCGTGACCGAAGGGCGTGTGCCCCAGGTCGTGACCGAGAGCAATCGCCTCCGTCAGTTCCTCGTTGAGCCGCAGCGCTTTCGCGATGGTTCGGGCAATCTGCGCCACCTCCAGGGTGTGGGTCAGCCGAGTCCGGTAGTGATCTCCCCGGGGAGCCAGAAAAACCTGTGTCTTGTGCTTCAGCCTCCGGAAGGACTTGTAATGCAGGATGCGGTCCCGGTCGCGCTGGTAGGAGGTGCGAAGTCCGCAGGGCTCCTCCTCATTCTTTCTCCCCCTGCTCTGCGCAGCACGTGATGCCCGTGGGTGCAGAGTGGCCTCCTCCAGCCTCTCCAGTTCCTCCCTGACTGTGCCCATCAGACCGTGACGAGGCGGTACGTGCGCCGCCCCAGACCTATTCGCTCGGCGTGACTCAGCTGAACACCCCAGTCCACGTCGGGAGCCACGCCGCGAAACTTGTCCTCCCCGGGCGAAAAATTGCTCTCCAGGGCGGACTCCGGATTCCCCGGCTGCCTGTTGACGAGGTCCACCGAGGCCTGGTCGATGGCGACGGGATCGTCGGAAGCAACGATTCCGATGTCCTGGACTATGGGAGCGTCGGAGAAGGGATAGCAGTCGCAGAGGGGAGTGATGTTCATAAGGAAATTGAGAAAAACCGCACGGTCTCTGCGGGGATATATGGCGCCGTAGGCGTATTCCACCATCTTTTCCTGCATTTCCCGTATCCCCTGATCCCAGACGATCCTGATCGCTCCCTCAGGGCACGTCGGCAGGCAGGCGCCGCAGCCGGTGCAGATGTCGGGATCGATTTTCGCCTTCT
>JAUWCW010000183.1 GCA_030609125.1 Candidatus Rokuibacteriota bacterium | reverse complement strand
CATGTTCGCCATCCCCCTCAGAGAGGTGGTGCGCCTGCACACCTCCACAGGAACCACGGGCAGGCAGGTCGTCGTCGGTTACACGGCCAACGACATCGGCACCTGGAGCGAGCTCGTGGCCCGGGTGCTCACCGCCGGCGGAGTCACCGCCGACGACGTCGTCCAGATAGCCTTCGACTACGGCCTTTTCACCTCGGGTTTCGGGCTGCACTTCGGGGCCGAGAAGATCGGGGCGTCGGTAATCCCCACCTCCTCGGCCGGAATACGTCGGCAGGTCGACATCCTGCGCGACTACCGCAGCACCGCCCTCATCGCGCCTCCGTCGGTGGCGCTGGCCATCGCGGACCACATCAAGGAGCATCACCTCGATCCCACCTCCCTGCACCTCAGGGTAGGCCTCTTTACGGCCGAGCCCTGGTCGGAGCGGATCCGCGAGGATCTGGAGGCGCGGCTCATGCTCAGGGCTTCCGACAACTACGGCATCAGCGAAATAATCGGTCCCGGCGTTGCCGGCGAGTGCGAGGCCAGGAACGGGCTTCACCTGCAGGAGGACCACTTCGTGGCGGAGGTCGTAGATCCCGACACCGGCGTGCCCATGGGGCCCGGGGAACTCGGGGAACTGGTCCTCACCACCATAACAAAGGAAGCCTTCCCCCTGATCCGCTACCGCACCGGCGACCTGACCAGCATCGACCCGTCTCCCTGTTCGTGCGGCCGCACCCTGGCGAGAATTGCCAAGGTCCTCATGCGCACCGACGATATGGTGAGCGTACGGGGGGTGCACTTCTATCCCTCGCAGGTGGAGGAGCTTCTGGACCAGGTGGAGGGAGCGCATCCTCGCTACCAGCTCCTTATCAAGCGCGAGGGCGGGCGGGACGTACTGGAAGTCCTGGTGGAGGTGTCGGAGCAGATCTTCTTCGACGAGATGCGCAAGCAGCGGGAAATGGTGGATGATATCCGCAGCCGGATCATGGAGGAGCTTGACCTGACGGTCAGGGTCCGCCTTGTTGAGCCGCGCTCTCTCAGGCAGGGCGGGGGAGAGACACCGAAGGTGGTGGACGAAAGGCCGAAGTGACCGGCTGCGGCTCCTGCCGGCACCGGGGAGCGTAACAGGGGGGGACTTGAGATGGCGAATCTGCCGGCGAAAGTGCTGAAGCGGGACGGCCAGGAGGTCGACTACGACTCTTCGAAAATCACCTCCGCCATCACCAGGGCGTGTGCGTCCGTCGGCATCTACGACCCCGGGCTGCCCGTTCGCCTTACGACACAGGTGGAGGAGACAATTCGGGAGCGTCACGCCGACCAGGTCCCCGGGGTGGAGGAGATCCAGAACCTGGTGGAGACGGTCCTCATCCGCAGCGGCTACCAGGAAGTCGGCCGCTCCTACATGCTCTACCGCCAGAAGAGGCGGGAGGTGCGGGAGCTCAAGAGATTCCTCGGCGTCACCGATGAGCTCAAGCTGCCGGTAAACGCCATCCAGGTCCTCAAGAAGCGCTACCTGCTCAAGGACGACGACGGCAACCTGGCGGAGAGCACGTCGGGCTTCTTCGGCAGGGTGGCCCGTGCCGTGGCTTCCGCCGAAAAAGCCTTCGGCGGCGAGGAGAAGGTCCTGCTGCTTGAAGACGAGTTCTTCGCTCTCATGACCTCGGGTGACTTCCTTCCCAACTCGCCCACCCTGATGAACGCCGGGACGGATCTGGGGCAGCTTTCGGCCTGCTTTGTCATCCCCGTGGACGACTCGCTTGCGGGCATTTTCGACGCCGTCAAGGACATGGCCATCATTCAGCAGTCCGGGGGAGGGACGGGCTTCTCCTTCAACCGGCTCCGCTCCCAGGGGGACATGGTCCAGAGCACCCACGGGGTGGCTTCGGGGCCGGTCTCGTTCATGCGCATCTTCGATACCACCACCAACGTCATCAAACAGGGCGGGCGCCGCCGGGGCGCCAACATGGGCATTCTCAGAGTCGACCATCCCGACATCATGAGCTTCATCACCGCCAAGGAGCAGGAGGAGAGCTTCACCAACTTCAACCTTTCCGTGGCGGCCACCGAACGTTTCATGGACGCCGTCCTGAATGACGAACGGTACCCGCTCCTGAGCAGCAGGGACGGCACGGAGCGGGGCACGTTGAGGGCGAGGGACGTGTTCGACCTCATCGTCGCCTCGGCCTGGAAGACGGGAGATCCGGGGCTGGTCTTTATCGACGAGATCAACCGGTTCAATCCCACGCCCCGCCTGGGAGAGATAGAGAGCACGAACCCCTGCGGCGAACAGCCCCTGCTTCCGTACGAGAGCTGCAACCTGGGCTCCATCAACCTCTCCAACTTCATTCGCAACGGGAGCATCGATTATTCGCGTCTGGCCCAGGTGGTTCACCTGGCGGTCCGCTTCCTCGACAACGTGATCGAGGTCAACCACTACCCCCTGCCGGAGATCCGGGAGATGACCAGGGCAAACAGGAAGGTGGGCCTGGGAGTGATGGGCTTCGCGGAGATGCTCATCAGTCTCGGCGTTCCCTACGACAGCCAGGAGGCGCTGCAGAAGGCCGGAGAGGTGATGGAGTTCATCACCAGCGAGGGCCATCGCGCCTCAAGGGACCTGGCGGCCGAAAGGGGATCTTTCGACAACTTCCCGGGGAGTATCTGGGAGAAGAGGGGAGAGGAGGGCATGCGCAATGCCACGGTGAGCACCGTCGCCCCCACCGGAACGATCAGCATACTGGCGGGGACCTCTTCCGGTATTGAGCCCCTCTTTGCCATCTCCTTCCTGCGGGACGTGCTGGAGGGGACCAAGCTCCTGGAGATCAATCCTCTCTTTGAGGAGGCCGCCGTCAAGGCGAGGTGCTACAGCCGTGACCTTGCCCTGGAAATCGCCAAGAAGGGCAGCGTTCAGCACCTGGATTACCTCCCGGAGGAGATTCGCCGGGTTTTCGTCACGTCGATGGACATTGCGCTGGAGTGGCACGTTCGCATGCAGGCCGCTTTCCAGAAGCACACCGACAACGCCGTGTCCAAGACCGTGAATCTCCCGCAGCACGCCACGCCGGAGGACGTGCGCCGCATCTTTCTCCTGGCCCACGAGCTCAAGTGCAAGGGCATCACTGTCTACCGTTACGGAAGCAGGTCCACGCAGGTCCTGTATGTGGGGGACTCCAAGGAGCAGGGTACAGAAGTATTCAGCGTGTCGGTCGATTACAGCGGCGAATGCCCCGGAGGGGCCTGCGAATTCTGATATTCTCCTGGTGGAAGGTTATCGCCTTCGGTCCCGACGGTGGTATAATGGCTAAAAGCGGCATGGCCCCGGTCCACACCCCCTGATCGGGCACAAACTGAAAGGTAGCAGAAAGAATGAGAGAAGTTTTTCCCCGGCAAAAGCAGAGAGGCCGCTTTTGGTCCTTGGTGGTTTTTTTACTTGCCGGGGCGGTGGGAGCCCTTGCCTGCGGCACAGCCTCGGCAGCGGACTTTGCCGTGGAGCGGCTCGAGCTTGCCTTTGACGACGACACGAGAGTCAAGATTGTCTCGAGGGGCGAAAGCGTGGTGGCCGTCGCGGACATCACCTTCGAGGGGTCGGGACTCCTGAGCGCCATCTGGCAGATCGCCGAGCCCACCACAACCGGCGCTGCCGCGAGATTCAGAGACCTGTCGATTGTCAACAAGAACCTGTCGGCAACGAAGCTCGAAAAGGTCCGGAGCCCCGAACTTCCCACGGATATGACCGGGACCTACGCAATCCGCTTCCGGGTTTCCCGTCCGGAGCCCGAAAAGACGCTGGTTCTCAGGTATTTTGTCGGGCAAAGGCCAACGAAGGAAACGCTGGGCGGCAAGACAGACGTTCCCGACTCCATCGCCACCAGGAGCCCCGACACACCGGTCGGCGCGGAGACAACTTTCTCCTGGGATCCCGTTCCGGGGAGCGTGGGCTACCAGGTGGAGATTTACGACGAAAGCGGGACGGAAAAGGCTGTGATCGTCGAGTCGGGGACCTTCGGCACCTGCCTTGTCAGGCACCCGTCTGAGCTCAACAGGCCGCCGCTGGTGGGTCTCATGGCCCCCGGCTACCAGACGGAGGCGACCCTCTCACAGCTGGCGGGATCGACACTCACCGCGGGGAACAGCTACCTCTGGCGCGTGGTTGCCCTCGGCCGGCGCGGGAAGGTCCTCTGCGAGAGCCCCTTTCGAAGATTCACCCTCTCCGAGTAACGGCACCGTGGAGGCCAATTCCATGAATACCACACACAAAAGAACGCGGCTGCTGGGCCTCTTCAGCGACTGCCCCTGGGGGGAGGAGCTCGAAGCCTGCCCGGCCCGGGAGTTCAGGAAGCTCTCCCTGCCGGACCGTGTCAAAATAGCCGAAGGCGTGAGTCCCGAGGTGATCGATCGTTTTCTCAGTCTCCACGAACTCTGCCTGGGCCGGAGGCAAGAGCAGTTGGGCGCGAAACACCGCGAAAGTGCAGAGGGCTGAAGAGCGTCTGGTACACCCCTGAGGACCTCGCGGGGCAATGGCGCCTCATAACAACCTCCTGAAAAGGGCCTTCACGTCGTTTTCTTACTCATTCCCGGAGAGTTGCACCCCCTTAATTACGTCCGATAAGATATATTATGTAAACTGAACAAGAAGCCCCATGGGTCACTCCAGGCCGACCACCCTGTCACCCACTGATTGTCAACAGGGTGTTTATTCTTTTCTCAACAGTCTCCAGCGTGCGAGGTAAAGTATGATGTACTTTTGCGTAAGTATAAGGAAATACAACAAATATAGATGTACTCATACGCAGACTAAATTCGCCATTCAGACTGCCTGAGAGCGTGTTTGGCAAACAGCGCCAGGTGAAACCGCTTTGAATCTGGCTTCCGCGTTCAGAATGTGATTTCGAGGTAGTAGGAAGTCGCGTTATTCGC
>JAUWCW010000026.1 GCA_030609125.1 Candidatus Rokuibacteriota bacterium | reverse complement strand
GGAGCAGGTCGTGGCTCCCCGACAGGACCACCGTCCGGTCCAGGTCCGGGAGTCCCGCGAGCATCTCCACGTCGACCTCACGCCCCGCGGGAATCCCCTCGACCCCCTCGGGAATGCTGACCAGGCCCTGGGCCCGGGAGTAGGAAAGGATCGCCGCCGAGCCGCGGGGGAGGGAGTAGGCGTACGTCGTCCCCCCCACTCTCCCCAGCCGCACCCTGATGAACTCCCTCGAGTCGAGCCTGGAGGGAACAGCCCGGGGAAGGACGGCCCTCGTCGTGAGTGGGATCGGCTCGGCAAGACCCAGCAGGCGCCTCAGAAGGGGCTGAAGGAAGAGACGCGCCGAAAGCGTCATGGCCACCGGATAGCCGGGAAGGCCGATGACGGGGCACCCCTGCACCAGGCCCAGAGCCGTCGGTTTGCCGGGGGCGATGTTGACCCCGTGGACCAGCAGTTCCCCCTGGCTCTCGATAGCGCCGGGTGTGAAATCCTCGGTTCCCGCCGACGAACCGGCGAGCACCACCACCACGTCGGCACCGGTCGATGCCTCCTTCAGGGCAGAGCAGAGTTTTTCCCTGTCGTCCGGCACGGGCGGCTCGATGGCGGGCGCGCCGCCCGCTTCCCGCACGAGGGCCGCGGCGATTTCCGAGTTGAACTCCACCACCTTCCCCTTCACCAGGGGCTCGCCGGGGCGGATCATCTCCGATCCGGTGGGCAGGATCGCCACCCGCGGCCGGGCCACCACTTCAACCTCCGTAACCCCGGCGGCCAGCAGTGACCCGACATCGGCGGGCCCCACCTTCCACCCCGAGGGCAGCACCATTTCTCCGGTGGCGATCTCCTGTCCCGTGACCCGGACGTTGTCTCCCGGCGCCAGAGGGCGGAAGATCTCCACCTGCCCCTCCTCCCGGTAGTGGATCTCCTCTGAGACGACGACGGCATCCTTTTCCGCCGGTATGGGGTCCCCGGTGTCGACCCACGCCGCCTCGCCGGGGACGTGAAAGCGCACCGGCTTCTCCTCGGTGGCCCCGAAGGTGTCGGCCGCCGACACCGCCAGGCCGTCCATGGCGGAGGAGTGGTAGAAGGGGGCGGGGTGCCGGGCCGCCGAAGGCGAGGCCGTCACCCGGCCGAGGGCCTCGACGGTGGGAACCGTCTCCGCCGCCCGGCCTCCGCCGGCCGCCTTCGCAAGGAAAAGGTCCCGGGCTTCATCGAGGGAGCGGCGCCTCAGATAGCGCCGGCCGAAGCGGGCCTTTTCCGTCATGAGTAGATCTCCACGTCCACACGCTCCCCTTCCTCCAGGCCTTCGCGCTCGAAGGGAACCCGCACCATCCCCTCCCCCCGGACCATGGATATGACCAGTCCCGACTTGCGAAAGACCGGGTGCGCCACCAGGCCGCCGTCGCTCTGCGAAAGGTGCACCTGGTAGAAGTCCTCCCTTCCCGCCTGGGAGGGGAGGTTGTCGCCGAGGCGGGCCGGGACTTTCCTCAGGCCGGCGTCGTCGCCGCGTCCCAGCATGCGGTTGATGACGGGGCGGACGAGGAGGAGAAACACGACCATCGCCGAGACGGGATGGCCGGGGAGCCCGAAGATGGGCCGGCCCCCGCTGGATCCGACGACCGTCGGCTTTCCCGGGCGGACGGCCAGTCCGTGAAAGAGCAGGCCCGGCTCCCCGCAGGTTTCAACGACCCGCCGGGTGAGATCCCTCGTCCCCGCACTGCTGCCGCCGGATATGATGACCATGTCCGCTCTTTCAAGACCCTCGCCGACCCGGGCCCGGATCTGCTCCAGATCGTCCGCAACCAGGCCGAGGAGCACCGGCTCGGCGCCGCACTGCTCTACCCAGGCGCCGAGGGAGTACTGGTTCACGTTCCTCACCATACCCGGCCCGGGATCCTCGCCGGGCTCGACAAGCTCGTCACCGGTGGAAACGACGGCGACCCTCGGGCGCCGCACCACCTCCACCACCGTCCGCCCCAGGCCGGACAGAAGCCCCACGTCCGCCGGGCGCAGAAGCCTGCCCGCCTCGAGGACGGTATCTCCCGCCCTGACATCCTCCCCGGCGCGCACCACATTCTCCCCCGGCGCCGCGGGACGGGAAACCTCGACGACGTCGCCGTCTTCCCGGGTGTACTCCCACATGACGACGGCGTCCGCCGCGGAAGGCATCATCCCCCCGGTGGAGATCCGCAGGGCCTCTCCCGGTTTCGGGCCCGGCGGCGCCGGCCTGCCCATCTCCACCGTCCCCGCGCAGGTGAGATATGCCGGCTGGGACTCGCCGCAGCCGAAGGTGTCGGCGGCCCGGACGGCGTACCCGTCCATGACGGCCCTGTCGAAGGGGGGAATGTCGGCGCCGGCCACGACCGTCGAGGCCAGCACCCTCCCGAGGGCGTCCCGGAAGGGAACCTCCTGCGCTTCCCTGGGAGCTACGTCCCGGAAAGCGCGGAGCACGTCGGCCGTAACGGCCACCTTGAAAAAATCCGTACCGCCGTCACTCCTCATAAGACCCCCACCGCTCCTCGAAGGCGCTGAAGAGACCGAAGGCCCCCGTGAGCATCATCTGACCGTAAGGGGCGGCGAGGTACGGCGGCCGCTCCAGGGATGCCGCCAGGGTCCTCCTGGGACCGGTGGCGGCGAAGACGTCGACCCCGCCCCACCCGGGGAAGCGAGCGTCTTCCCGCACGAATGCGCCGTGTCCGCCCGACCGGTACACATCTTCATTCCTGACGCTGCCGTCGACCAGGCCGTCGAGCCATCCCGCCAGGGACCGTTCGTCAAGGCGCCGCGTGTGATGTTCAAAGAGCCCCAGGAGGGTGCGCCCGTCGACGAACCCCGCCAGGGTGTGGCCGTTGCCGACGTTGAGCAGGACGTTCCTCTTCCCCTCCCGCACGCGGGGGTCCGAGAGGATGCCGAGCAGGGCGGCGAAGCCGGTGTCCATGAGAAGGAGCGGTCCCCGCCCCTGGAGAGTGCGCTTCACCCCCTGCATCCTTGTGAGGTGTGCGGGGAGTTCCTCCCCGTCGTAGGCCAGCCCGGCCAGATCCCCCGAAGCGCTCAGCATCTCCCTGAACCTGGCGAAGCGGAAGCGGCGATCGCTCATGCCCCTGGGGGCGCGGCCGTGATCCTGGACGGCGACGGCAGCGGCGCCGACCCTGAAGGAGACGCCCCATCTCATCAGGGATTCCTCGAGGGCGCCCACGTCCACGTCGCCGGTCCTTATGGTCCGCACCCCTCTTCTCGAGGAGAGTCTCTTCCTCTCCTCCTCTCCAACGACAACGATCCCCATGGACGCCACCTCGTCCAGGTCGTCGTCGAAGGTAGCGGCCGCCCTGGGCGTGGCCCAGGCGGAGCCCCCCGCCTCCAGGTGCTGTCGGACCTGCTTCGTCAGCGGTCCGCCCCCCATGGTTTCGCCGGTGAAAAAGAGGTCTTCCCCGCCCGCCGAGGCTTCCCTGACCCGGTCGGCCAGAAGTACAGTCGGAGAGGGAAGGATGAGCTGAATGCTGTTTTCCCACGCTTCACCGGGTCGACACAGGAGGATGTCCTGAGTTCCACGCCCGATGTCCATCAGAAGCAGACCCATGAGAAAGTCTTTCCCTGCGGCAGATCGCCGGATCCCGACCACGAAAAAAGCACCCGCCCGGGGTGCTCAGGACCGTACCCGCCCCTCTGGCGGCGGCGGAGTGCAGCCGGTCCTTCTCGACGCGGAGACCGGCGAGCCGGCTAGCTCTTTTCGCTTTCCTCCGGTTTTTCTATCTTCTTTTCCTCCTGCGAGGGAGTGATGTCGATTTCGTTCGACTCCTTCACAGACTTGCGGAAATTTCCTATCGCCTTGCCCATCCCGGACCCTATTTCGGGGAGTTTCCCTGCTCCGAACACAACCAGAACGATACCGAGGATGATAAGCAGTTCCGTCATGCCGATTCCAAACATGGTTTCACCTCCTGACGGATCGTATGCTATAACGTTGCCTCAAACTTTTCAACCCTCGCTTCCATCCTCACTTCCAGAAGATCCGACGGTCCGGGCTACGGGTCTTTCTCGTCGGAGACCCGCTTCAGCTCGCGCAGGCCGAGGTGCTCCCGGCCAAGGAAGAAGAGCCCGAGGCCCACAAAGGTGAGAAAGTAGCCCGCGTGGATGAGTATGGAGAGGCTGAAGGCCCTGCTTTCAGGCACCGCGTAAAGCAGCAGGGCAAAGGTGTGGGCTGCCTGGTAGCCGCCGACGAAGCCCGGCGAGGGGACCATGACGCCGAAACTCTGGATCACAACGAGAAAGAAGGGCGCGTAGAGAGGAAGGTGCAGGTCGATGGACTGCATCATCAGGTAGTTGGTCAGACCCGCGAAACCCCAGATGACGAAGGAAAGGGCCATGGCGGAGACGACCTCGCCCGTGGATTTCAGGATCGCCAGGCCGTCGGCGAACTTCTGGAGCGCCTCAAAGAGCTTGTGGACGGTTTTCCACCGCCGGGCGGCCCGGGAATTGGAGAGATAGGCTGCCAGGGCCCGGCGGTGGTGGCTGAGAACGAGCAGAACGGCCAGGACGCCGAAATAGAAGACAAAGACAGCCAGGCCCGCCCACTGCAGTATCTGGATCGTCGTGCCTTCGGCACGGGGAAGAAGAAAGGGCGCAAGCCCGAGAAAGCTTATGATGGCGAGGCCGTCGAAGAGCCGCTCCACCACGATCGTCGCGAAAGCCGAGCTCTTGCTGATATTCTCTTTCCTGCCCACCAGATAGGCGCGAACGAACTCCCCCGCCCTGGCGGGAAAGATGAAGTTGGCCATGAACCCTATGCACATGGGCGCGAGCAGCCGGCGGGGGGGGATCGTCCTGACGGGCTTAAGGAGAATGCTCCAACGGACGGCCCGGACCCAGATGCCCAGGAGGATCAGGGCAAGCATGGCTATGAAGTAGCCGTAGTGAGCCTGCTGAAGGGTGGCCCGCATCTCCCCGAAGTGCACGTTCCTCATGGAGAGGTAAAGGAAGAGAGCGCCGAGGCCGAGGCCGACGGCAAGCCGGCCCTTCACGCCTTTCTCCGGAAGTACTCACGGGCGTCCCGAAGGTCCTCCTGTATCTGCCGTGAAAGAGCGGCGGCGGACGGGAAGGGCTTCTCGCCCCTGAGAAAACGCTCGAAATAGACTCTCATCACCTTGCCGTACATCATACCCGATCTCCCCAGCACATGGACCTCGAGACGCCTTTCCGTCCCCTTGAAGGTCGGGCTGAACCCGAGATTGGCAAGCGCCGGAGCGGGGCGGCCGGAGGCGAGGGACGCCCTGACGAGATAGACGCCGTCGGGAGGAAGAAGCTTGGGGGGGAGACTGACGTTGGCGGTGGGGGTCCCCAGGATCTCTCCCCTTCCCGCGCCGGGATAAATCATGCCTTCCACGGCGTAGGGCCGTCCCAGCAGACGGGTGGCCCTCACCATGTCGCCGGCGGCGATGATCTTTCTCACCCTGGTGCTCGAGGCCGGCTCCCCGGAGACCGTGATCTGCGCGACAACCCGGAACTCGAAGCCCAGCTTCTTTCCCCAGCGCCTGAGCTTGTCGACGTCGCCGGTGCGGTTCCTGCCGAACCGGAAGTTCTTTCCCGCCAGGATCATGCCCGCGCCTATTTTACCCGCCAGGTAGTCTCTGGCGAACTCCCAGGCGGTAAGGCTCGCAAATTCCGGGGTGAACTTCAGGTAAAGAAGCGCATCCACCCCCGACGCCGCAATGTACTCCACTTTCTCCTCGGGGGTGGAAAGCATGGGCGGCACGCGGTGGGGCCGGATGAGGCTGTGGGGATGGACATCGAAGGTTACCGCCATACTCGGCGCCTTCCGCCTGGCGGCGAGTCTTCGCACCTCGGCCAGGAGTTTCTGGTGGCCTCGATGAACGCCGTCGAACTTGCCGAGGGCGACGACGGGCCGTGTGAATCTGCCCTTCAGGTCCTGCCAGCGCCGGATGACCTTCACGGGAGGGACCCCTGTTCGATGACCTCCCGGCCGCAGTCGGGCCCTGCTTCCTCCCAGCTGCCCGTGAGATAGTGGGCCCACCCCCGGCATCCGCCGCGGCAGGACTGCCAGGATGAACACCCGTCGCAGGCGGGAGGCTCGGTCCCGATGGCCTCCCGCAGGCGCGTCAGCTCCTCGTTTTTCCAGGCCCGGCCGAGGGCGCCCTCATCGACACGCCCGAGGGGCAGGGGAAGGGACGCGCAGGGGTAAAGCACTCCCGAGGGGTCGATGTAGGCGAGCGCCGCCGCGGCCTGGCAGCCGCTGTGCCCGGGCGCCTCCGCCCCCGCAGCCTTGTGGCCGAGTGAGGTGAGGATCGTCCAGAGCGACTGGTAGTGGATCCTCAGGTCGAGGTCGGGGCGGCTTTTGAGGAGCGGGTCGAGACGGTGCGCGAATTTCACCAGGTCCCTCCAGGGCGGTATGAGTTTTCCGGCGGACGTGAGGAACCTGCCGAAAAGGGGGAGTATGGGCAGGGACAGTTTCCCCGCCCCCCCCTGGACGGCCTCGACGATGAGCGCGGCCGAATTCTCGAGGTTGTTGGACGTCAGGTAGATCCTCAGGTCGGGCCAGACCGATCCGTCCGGCCGTCGCGGCAGGGTGATCTTCCCTTCCCCGTCTTCGCCGCCCGGCGTCACGTCCGCCCAGACCTCGCCGACTCCCATCTCACGCCACGGCTCCTCTCCCCCCAGCCTTTCGATAGTCTCCGGCAGCAGGGCCAGGGATGTCCGGCCCGCAGCCCGTTCGACCGCCGAGCGCAGAAGACCTCCCCTGATATCGTCCGCTCCGGGATAGCCGATCTCAAGCATGAGAACACCCGCCCTCCCCAGCTCGGCGGCAATGACGTTCACCATGTCCCTGCCGGGGCCCCTGGCTGTCAAGGAGGGCTGGACGACGCGGGGCCAGTTCCAGTCCCACGTCACTCGAAGCGGCGCAGAAAGCTTCACGGGGGAGATTCTCCCTCCCCGACCCAGCAGTGGGGGTCGGGGGCGTTCAGGTCTCCCGTCATGGCGTAGGCCCTGGCGGTGCAGCCCCCGAGACACTCGGCATAGTGACCGCAGCCCCGGCACTTTCCCGTGGCCGACTTGCCCCGCATGGCTTGCAGGACGGGTGACTCCCTCCAGAGGACGGCGAAGTCGTCACGAAGGATGTTCCCCAGCACCAGGGGGATGAACCCGCAGGGGGTGAGGTCGCCGTTGGGCCGCAGGTGCAGGGAGAGCTTGCCGCAGCTCGAGCCGGGGGAGGCGTCGTCACGCCGGCCGCCTTCCAGAGAGGCCAGGATCGGGTCGTCGAAGGAGATCTCCAGTCCCGCGACCTCCCCGGCCAGAGCGAGAGCCCGGCGGTAGAAATCCTTCCACTCGCCGGGGCTCAGGTCAAGCTCGGAGCGGTTGTCGAATCCGCGTCCGCTGCACTTGAAATTGTGGAGGTAGAGCTTCACCGCTCCCATGGAACGGACAAGGTCGACGAGGGGGTCCAGCTCCTGGTGGTTGACCCGGGAAATGACCGTCGAAACCGTAAGCGCCACGCCCTCCTCAGCCAGGTTCCGCGCCGCCTTCCGCACCCGGTCGAAGCTCCCGGCACGATTCCGGAAGCGGTCGTGGACCTCCGGGAGGTGACTGTCCATGCTGAGACCGACACTGGCGAAGCCGGCCTCCCTGATCTGAGCGGCGGTGGCCGTGTCGAGAAGCCAGCCGTTGGAATTCATGGAGCAGGAGAGGCCCCGACCGCCAAGACCCCCGGCAATCTCTCCCAGGTCGCGGCGCAGAAGGGGTTCTCCTCCCCCGAAGTTGACGAAGAGCACACCAGCCCGGGCAAGACGCTCTCCCGCCTCGAGGATGCCGGCCGTGTCGAGCTCGTCGCTCTCCTCCGAACGGGAGTAGCAGTGCCGGCAGTTGAAATTGCAGTCGTAGCTGAGACTCCAGTTGACGATCAGCGGAGCCGAGAGAACCTTCCGCCTCTTCCCCTTCATTCCGTCAGCAGCCATCCTCTTTCCTTCATTTCCTCGAGAAAGTCCCGCACGTCGCTTTCGAGCTCCCGGCGGCCGACGTCGTAGCCCTGCTGGAGCTCATCGACAATTTCCTCCACGCTCCTGCGGCCGTCACAGAGCTTCCAGATATCCGCGCCCAGGAGATTGAGCTCGAATATCCGCCCGGCATCGACGAGGATGAGGGTCCCCTCATCGGCGGCCTCACGGCCTTCCTCCAGGGCGGCCACCACCTCCTGCCGGGCTTCCTTCTCCTCCCGCCAGGCAATGTTCGGTCGATGGCGAAATATCATCACCGCATCTCCCGTCCCGTTTCTCTCAATGCCATACCCCCCGGATTGTAGTTCTTATTCTGCTCTTTCTCTACCTGCTCCCGCCCGGCGGGTTTCTCCCCGGCGAAGCATCCCAGGCGCCCTCCAGGGGGAAGGGGCGCGCCTCGAGAGGATCGTAGAGGACCCGGCCGAGATAGGCGGCGTCTTTCCGGTCGAAGATCTTCTCCTCTATCATCTCGGGGCGGGTCCCTCCCCAGTAGTTGAACTTCGCGTCAACGTCCGCCTCCTGCAGCTCCCCGAGCTTGATGTTGTAGTCGACGTTGCGGATGAAATTGTTCCCCCTCACGAGAGTTTCCGCTGATCCCCGCCGGCAGAAGATGCCCGTGCCGTTGCCCCGGATGATGTTGGATATGATCTCCGGGCTGCTTTCCCAGTACCGGATGGCCGTGCCGTTGCCCACGAAGGAGTTGCCGTAGATCTCCACCGGGTCTCCCCTGAACTTTACGCCGCCGATGTTGTCGCTGAAGCTGCTGGCCTCCACCCGAAGGGGGGTGAAATGCGCGTGCAGGGCCCATTGAGCCCCGCGGAACCGGCAGTTGCGGAAGACCGACCCCTCCGCCGACTCGATCCGTATCTCTCCCCAGCGCCCGGGCTGCGTGTCGCTTCCTTCGGCCTCGAAGACGACGGGGCGCTCCCTGGTGCCGAGAGCGAGGACCCTTCCGTTCACCCGGAGTCCCGAATCCCCCCACCCGTCGCCATCCTCGTCCAGGAAAGCGAAGCTGACCCTCGTTCCCGGCCGGATGACCAGGGTGCTGCCCTCGGGAACGAGCTCCACCCCCCGCACCGAGATGTTTCCCTGCCACACCTTTTCCGCCGGCTCCGGCGACGGCCGGAGGGCACAGCCCGCCAGCAGTGTGCAGAGGGCCGCGTACAAGACCAGGGACGCCCTCATTCCCTTTCCCGGTAGGCGATACCCACGGCGAGAAGAAACACGAAACCCAGGGCCGTGGCCACTTTCCCCCCGGGGGTGGCCCCCGCCAGGGTGCTGCGCACGGCCCAGGAGTGGACAAGGCCGCCGCCGACCAGCATCCCCATGACCGCCGCGGCGGCGTCCACGTCTCCCTCGCCGGCCAGGACGAGCTGGCGGAAGGGGCAGCCCCCGATCAGCGCCGCACCGAAACCGACGAGAGCCATTCCGGCCAGACTCCAGCCGTGGTCAAGGTGCGAGCCGGGCTGGTTGGAGAGGCCGGGGTGGAAAAGGCCGAGGGCCAGGTTCAGCACAAGGGCGGAGAGGAAAAAGAGGCCCACGCCGGAGATCATCGAAATGTCCCTGGTGAGAAAGAAGTTTCTCAGGCCTCCCGTCACGCAGAAGGATGAGCGCTGGGCGAGGGCTCCCACCAGTGCGCCGATCCCGAGTGAGGCGAGAAGAGGGGCGTGCTCCGCCGCCGCCCCCACCAGCCCGCCCTTGAAAGATACCGGGCCCCACATCACACCCAGGGTGAGAAAGACCATGAAGGCCGGGAGCATCCACCCCGCCAGCGGACTCGTCCCGACCCCCCTGCCCAGGAAGAATCCCCGCCGCAGGAAAAGAACGCCAAGCCACACCCCGGCGACGAGCCCGACGACTCCGGAGAGGGCTGTCAGGTCCCCGCCGGCCAGCCGGAGAAAAACCTTGATCGGGCAACCCAGAAAGACCGTGCACCCGACGATGAGGAAGATACCGACGAAAAAGCGGATGAACGGCGATGAGCCGCCGCGGCTCCGGAACTTCCCTCTCCCCAGGGCCATGAAGGTGGCCCCCAGAAGAAAGCCCATGAGCTCGGGCCGGAGATACGTCATGCGGGGGTCGCCGTGGAGGCGGAGTGATCCAGCCACGTTTTCGACGAAACAGGAAACACAGATCCCCGTATTGCGGGGGTTGCCCAGATAGGCGAGCAGCACCCCCGCCAGGCCCATGGCCAGCCCGGCGGCGAGGTTCTTCTGTCCCGCGATCCGGGAAACCCAGCTCAATGGCACCCGCCCGCGAGGCTGCGCTCGAGATAGAAAAGGTCGCGGCGCACGACGGTGCTGCCGGCGGAGCCCGGGCCCGCTTCCACGCGGGCCAGCCGCACCTCCCTGATAAACGGCCTCAGCGTTGAGCCGAGATAGAAGGTGGAGCGCCGGTCGGAATAGTCCCTGTTGCTCTCCAGGGCCCTTCGGTATTCGGCGACAGACGTGCCGAGGTCTCCTTTTTCCCGGTATCCCCGCGCCAGCAGGAGATGAAACTGGGAGTTCCCGTCGAAGCGCTCGGCGGCGGCCGCGCCTTCTCTCAGCGCATCGCCCGTCTTCCCTTCGTCTTCCATGTCCAGAAGAAAGTGGATCTGGGCCTGCTCCTTCTCTATTCTCTTTGCCGACTCCATCCTCAGGCGGGCCATGAAGGACTCCTCACTGCCTGATGCCCCGGCGGCGGCCTGCCAGAAAAAGGTCGTCACGAAAGCGGCGGCCAGCACCATGATGACACCCGAAAGAAGATCGACCCCGTCGATCTTCTTTCGGGAAAAGCTGTTTTTCATGTCCATCTGTGCTCGCTATCTTGAATTACCATTTCCGCCCGGTCAGGTTACATGCCGGCGACGCGAAGGGACGGGGCTCGGTCAGTACTCGGCGTAGGGCGGAAGCCTGGCAACCCTGGCCATTGTGCGCACAGGATCGAAGTCCGCCTCCTCGAGCGGCTCGAAGCCTTCCACCCCCGCACTCTGGAGAACCTTGAGGATCTCACCTCCCACTGCCGCAGTGGCGTCCTCGTCGAGCTTGAAGAGCACCGACTGGACCTTGCGGAACGTCTCGTCCGGCAGCGACGGCGGGGCGGAGAAGACGCAGTAGGGGATCCTGGGGCCCTCGGCGATGACCCGCAGGTCCTCGAGAGGGATCTTGCTGTCCCGCACCATCTGCTCCAGGTCGAGGCTGGGGGCGGAACCGGCGTCGTACTTCCCGTGCCACACACCGTACAGGGCCTTCTCGTGCTTGAAGGATCCCCAGGGGATGGCGTAGTAGCCGAGGTCCGTTTCCGGGTCCACCCCGGCCTCGAGGAGCAGGTAGTACGGGGAAAGGAAGGCCGTCGGCGCCAGGGGGGGGCCGAAAACGAAGCGCTTGCCCTTAAGGTCCTCGATGGTCCGTATATCGCTGTCGGCGTGAACCACGATGCTGCCGGAGGCGAAGGACCCGTACTTTCCCCGTATCTCGCCGGAGAGAATTCTGAAGTCGTACGTGTCGTTGAACCAGACGTAGAGCAGGCTGTTGGTGTGAATGATGTCGAACTCACCGGCCTTGACGGCCTCTTCGAAATCGACTGTGTCGAGGTAGACGGGACGGACCTCGCGGCCGAGCTGCTCGGCAAGGTAGGCTGTCAGGGGGCCGAAGCGCTCCCTGGTCTCCTCCAGGCTGTTGCAGATCATGTAGCCCACGCGCAGGGGAGCCACGTCCTTCCCGGCGCCGGTGCAGGCGGTGAGGAGAAAAACCAGTGAGAGCCCCCCCAGGAGGATCCCGGGGAGGGAGCGTTCAACCTTCCTCGATAATCTTTCGCGCATCGAGAACTTCGTTGAATTTCTTCCTCAGGGTGCTGGGCCTGAAGGGTTTGGTGATGTAGTCATCGGCGCCGACTTCCTTGCCCCGCTGAATGTCGACCTGCTGGCTCTTGGCGGTCAGCATGATGATCGGGATGTCGCGTGTCTCCGGGTCGGCCTTCAGCTCCTCACAGACTTCGTAGCCGTCCTTGTATGGCATCATGATGTCCAGAAGTATCAGGTCCGGCAGTTCCTCGCGGGCCTTCTCGACGGCCTCCTTGCCGTTCACGGCCGTCACGCAGTCATACCCCTCCATCTCAACCGCATCGGTCAGCGCCATCAGGATGTAGGGCTCGTCGTCAGCTACGAGTATCTTCTTGGCCATATCGCCTCCTTTGGGATCGTCTATCTTCAGCCCGCCGCCTCGGCGTGCTCCCTCGGTCCCGCCTCGCCGTCGGCAACGACGGGGTCCTGGGCGCCGGTGGGTTTTTCTTCAAAGGGCAGAGTGAAAGCGAAGGTGCTGCCCACGTTGATGGTGCTGTCAGCCCAGATCTTTCCTCCATGGTGCAGAACGATCTCACGGGAAATAGACAGTCCAAGCCCCGTCCCGCCTTCCTGCCTGGTGAACGAGTCCTCCACCTGCTGGAACTTCTCGAAGATCTTCTCCAGGTTCTCCGTCGAGATGCCGATTCCCTCGTCGACTACC
>JAUWCW010000336.1 GCA_030609125.1 Candidatus Rokuibacteriota bacterium | reverse complement strand
GATCTCCTTGCCGGCGTCACGCTTCGCTTCCTCGAGCATGGAGTTCTGCAGGTCCATGGCCTCGTTGCGCGCCGCCGACCGCTGGGCGAGCATCTCTTCGCCGGCGGCGTTCATCTTGTCGGAGTATTCCTTGCGAAGCTTCTCGAGGGCGGAGTCCTGACCACCTCCCCTCGAGCGGTGCTGCTCGATAGTTTCCTTTCTCCGGGCGAGGTAGGCAGCCAGCGGGCGGAGGAGAAAGAAATTGAGGTACGCGACGAAGGCCAGAAAAATGGCCCACTGTACAAAGAGGGTCCAGTCAAGTTTGATCATTTGTTACAGCCCTCCAGGAACATGGAGAAAAAACAGATCGGGTAGGATTATCACCGGGAGCGGCAGTTGTCAAGGGGAAAATCGCGTTATCCTCCCTTATTTGCTCAGGATTTTCTGTGCCGGCTCCGGCAGCTGCCCCTTCAGGGGAGGTGTCTCGGCCTTCTTGCCCATGGTGCAGCTTCCCTCGAAGATGACACCTTCGGCGATGCTCAGCAGAGGTGTGCTCAGGTTGCCGTAGAGGCGGGCGCTCGAGTGCAGCTCCACTTTTTTCTCGGCGGTGATGTTGCCGTTCACGGTGCCGCCGACAATGAGGACACCGGCGTGAACGGTGGCCTTGACGGAGGCGCCCTCTCCGACGACGAGGGTGTCCTTGGTGAATATTTCTCCCTCAAGCTTGCCGTCGATGCGCACCGTGCCCTCGAAGGTAAGATTACCCTTGAACGAGGTCCCCTCGCCCAGGAAGGCGTTCAGGTTGTCGTTACCTGCGGGCAGGCGGTCTTTTTTCATCGGTCGTTCCTCCTCTCCGAAAATCCCCATTCTGTCAGCTCCCTTCCGTCAGTCGCTCCGTAAGCCGCTCGAGCTCATCCGGCGAATAGTAGGAAATGCTGATTGTTCCCCCTTTTCGACCGGGCTGGATCGAGACCTTCGTGCCGAGGGACCGCCGGAGAGATCCCTCTAACTCCTTGATAAATATATCTTTAATTGGTTTTCTCGGTTTTCTTGGTGCCGACGGCCCCGCAAGTTTGCGGGTCAACTTCTCCGCTTCCCTGACCGAGAGGCCCCGGGATATGATTGTTTTCCTGGCGAGAAGCTGCTTCTCCTTTCCGTGTACTGAGAGGATCGCACGGGCGTGGCCCATGGAGAGAGTGCCCCGCGACAGGTCGGTCTGGATCTCGACAGGAAGCCTGAGGAGCCGAAGGTGATTGGCCACTGAAGAGCGGTCTTTGCCCACCCGGGCGGCGACCTCCTCCTGGGTGATCTCGAACTTGTCGATGAGCTGGCGGTAGGCCTTGGCGGCCTCGATGGGGTTGAGGTCCTCCCTCTGCAGGTTTTCGATGAGGGCCAGTTCGAGTGATTCCGGCTCGCCGGCGTTTCTGACAAGGGCCGGAATAGTTTTCAGCCCCGCCTCACGAGCCGCCCTCCAGCGCCGCTCCCCGGCGATGAGCTCATACGTGTCCCCGTCGGCGGGCTTGACGATGACAGGCTGAATGATGCCGCGGGCCTTGATGGAGCGGGCCAGCTCCTGGATCGCGTCCGCGTCGAATTCGTGGCGGGGCTGATAGCGGCCCGGGATTACCTGCTCGATGTCGAGCTCGAGGAGCCCCCCCCCTTCAGGCGCTCTGCTCTCGGGGATGAGGGCTTTCAGGCCTCGCCCCAATGCCTTTCTGCTCATGGGAAATGACCTCCTTTGTAAACGCGAGATATGCCTCCGCCCCTTTGGAGCGGATATCGTAGAGTATGACGGGCTTGCCGAAGCTGGGCGCCTCGCTGAGGCGCACATTTCTCGGTATGACCGTCTGAAAGACCTTGTCGGAAAAGTGTTCTCTCGCCTCCTCGGCCACCTGGCGGGAGAGGTTGGTGCGGGGGCTGTACATGGTGAGGAGGATGCCTTCCAGGGCGAGGCCTGGATTGAAACTCGACCTGATGAGTCCGATGGTCTTCATCAGGTGGGTGAGGCCCTCGAGAGCGAAGTACTCGCACTGGAGGGGGACCAGCACGCTTCGGGCCGCGGTGAGGGCGTTCACGGTGAGGATGCTGAGAGAGGGAGGGCAATCGATGATGATGAACTCGTACTCCCCGTGCCGGCTTACGACGGCCTCCTTCAAGCGGGTTTCGCGCCGGGGAAGGTCGAGCATTTCTATCTCGGCACCGATGAGATCGATGTTTGAGGGAGCAAGCGACAGGTAGGGCAGGTCCGTGGGGAGAATGACCTCGGGGAGACTCTTTTCTCCTATGAGAACATGATAGATGCTGCCGTCAAGGTCCGATGTGTCCTTGCCCAGACCGCTGCTGGCGTTGCCCTGGGGATCGATATCGATCAGGAGGGTTCTCTTCTCCGCCACCGCGAGAGCTGCAGCGAGGTTGACGGCGGTGGTGGTTTTTCCCACCCCGCCCTTCTGGTTGGATACGGTAATGATCCGTGTCATCGGCCTTTCCCACGAAAAACAAGGCCCCATCCTAGCACAGGGGCAGTCTTTGCGGAAGGAGAAAAGTCACCGTTTCCGCCCCCGTTCCACGTGGAACATCAAGGGTCCGGCCCGCACTCTCTGCCCGGTCATCCCGTGCCATTCGGCATGTCGTTCCGGGTCCTTCAGAATGTCATCCCGAGCCCTTCGGCCTGTCATCCCGAGCGTAGCGAGGGATCCGACGAAGCCTCAGGATAAACTCCGCGAGAAATCTGACGAACGCGTCAGCTTCTTCCCTCCCTTCGTTTCAATCTGGAGCGGTCCCGGGAGACGTGCATAGGCGGCTGCAAGGATATCCTGCCGCGCGATTCCGCTCTGGCGGCATAACTCATCCGACTGAGTCGGACTCAGACAATGCCGCCAGCAGAGACGCTTCATCTTGCCAAGTCGGGTACCCCGTCGTCTCCGGCTACCGCGCCTGGCAG
>JAUWCW010000229.1 GCA_030609125.1 Candidatus Rokuibacteriota bacterium | reverse complement strand
CGTCTGCGCGCTCAGCCGGCTGGCGCTGCCCCCGATGGACAGCACGACGGCGTCCATGTCGAGGACGAAGAGGGAGCCCTCGATGGGAACGGGGCGGCGGCGGCCGGAGTCGTCGGGCTCGCCGAGCTCCATCTTGAGGCACTCGAGGCCGGTGACCCAGCCGTCGTCGTTGCCGAGGATCCTCACCGGCGCCTGGAGGTTGAGGAACTGCACGCCCTCGTGCTCGGCGTGTTCGATCTCCTCGCCCCTCGCCGGCATCTCGGCGCGGGAGCGGCGGTAAAGAATATAGGCGTTGTCGGCGCCGAGGCGCAGGGCAGTGCGGACCGAGTCCATGGCGACGTTGCCGCCGCCGACGACGGCCACGTTCTTGAACCTCCGGATGGGAGTATCGGAGTTCGGGAAGTCGTAGGCCTTCATGAGGTTGTTCCGGGTGAGGTACTCGTTGGCGGAGAAGACGCCGTTGAGGTTCTCGCCGGGGATGTCCATGAACCAGGGGAGACCGGCGCCGGAGCCGATGAAGACCGCGTCGTAGCCGTCCTCCTCCATGAGCTGGGGGATGGTGCGAATCTTGCCGACCACGTAGTTCATCTTGAACTCGACGCCGAGCTTTTCCAGATAGTCCACCTCGCGCTGCACGATCGCCTTGGGGAGACGGAACTCGGGAATGCCGTAGACGAGCACGCCGCCGCCCTTGTGCAGCGCCTCGAAGACCGTCACCTCGTGACCGGCCTTGATGCAGTCGCCCGCCACGGTGAGTCCGGCGGGACCGGCGCCGACGACGGCAACCTTCTTGCCCGTTTTGGCAGGCATCTTGGGAACGGGGGCCTCGCCCTGCTGGGCCTCCCAGTCGGCGACGAAGCGCTCGAGGCGGCCGATGGCCACCGGCTCCTGCTTCTTGCCGAGGACGCAGACCTTCTCGCACTGGTCCTCCTGGGGGCAGACGCGGCCGCAGACGGCGGGGAGGAGGTTGGTGTCCTTGATGGCCGTCACGGCTCCGGGCATGTCCTTATCCGTGATGGCCTTGATGAAAGCGGGTATGTTCACGGCCACGGGGCAGCCCTTGATGCAGAAGGGCTTCTTGCACATGAGGCAGCGGGAGGCCTCGACGAGCGCCTGGTCCACGGTGTAGCCGAGGGTCACGGAATCGAAGTTCTTCGCCCGCTCGTGGGCGTCCTGCTCCGGCATGGGCGTGCGGGGAAGCTTGGGCCGCCTCGGCTTCCGGGGTTTCTGCTCTTCCTTCTTCTTTTCTTCACTCATATCTTGTCATCCTCGCTTCACGGGGGTTATCGCCGTCAGGCCTTGTGGCAGCCCTGGGTCTTGCACCGGTCGTAGGAGAGCTTCTCCTCGGGAAGGTACTGCTTCTGCCGCATCATCATCTCGTCGAAGTCCACCTGGTGGCCGTCGAACTCGGGACCGTCGACGCAGACGAACTTGGTCTTGCCGCCGACGGTGACGCGGCAGGCGCCGCACATTCCGGTGCCGTCCACCATGATGGTGTTCAGGCTGGCGTAGGTCCGGATCTTGTGGGGCTCCGTGACCTTGCAGGTGAACTTCATCATCAGCGGCGGGCCGATGACGACCGCACAGTCGACGTTGATCTTCTCCTCCTCGATGATCGCCTTGAGCTCGTCGGTGACGAAGCCGTGGCGGCCGTAGGAGCCGTCGTCGGTGGTGATGCGGACTTCGGTGCTCGCCTCGCGCATCTTGTCCTCGTAGATCATGAGGTCCCTGGAGCGGGCACCGAGGATGGAGATGACCCTGTTGCCCGCCTCCTTCATCGCTTTGGCGATGGGGTGGACGGGGGCGATGCCGATGCCGCCGCCGACGCAGACGACTGTGCTGTCCTTTTCGATGTGGGTCGGCTTCCCGAGAGGACCGGCGACGTGCAGGATGCTGTCCCCTGCCTCCAGCTTGCCGAGACAGTACGTCGACTTGCCGACTTCCTGGAAGAGGATGCTGATGGTCCCCTTCTCCGCGTCCGAATCCGCGATGGTCAGGGGGATCCGCTCGCCGTTCTCATCCTGGATGAGGATGACGAACTGGCCGGCCTGGTGGGCCCGGGCGATGTCCGGGGCGTCGAGGATAAACTCCTTGATCGCCGGCTCTTCACTCAACCAAACTTTCTTCTCCAGTATCTTGTACATTCTTTCGTCCCTCGCCTAGTTCCACTGGTCCTGGAGGTCTTCGTACTCTTTTTCGAACTGCTTGAGGTGGCTGCGCTCTTCCTCGAGAAGCAGTTCGAAAAGCTTCTTCGCATCGGGATCGTCGACGTAGTGGAAAAGGTGCTCGTAGGTCTCGATCGCCTCCTTTTCCTTCTGCATGGCGACTTCAATGACGTCCTTGTAGTCCGAGTCGGCGTCGAGCTTCTGCGGCTCGATCATTTTCGCGTAGCCGAGGTTCCGGACCTTTTCGTGCACTTCGGGGACCGTCCCCTTGGCCTTGATCTTCCCGTCGAGCTCCTCGAGGTACTCCTTGTGCTTCTGCTCCTGGGCGGCGAGCGCCTCCAGAAGTTCCTTGACGTTGCTCTGGGTGGCCCTGGCGGCCGCGTCGAGGTAGAACTGCTTCGCGTTGTCCTCGGCGATCTTGGCGTAGCTGATGATTTCGCTGAAAGTGATTTCTTCCATACCCACTCCTTTGCTCCCGTCCGGTTTGTATAACGCGTACAGAAACCCCTGCGGATGGTCATATCGGGGGCTGCTGGTGCAAAAACGGCGCAGTTAGATTGATTTTCTTATCATAATTGGGCTTTCGCGTCAATATAAGCGTTCTTTTCCGACTAATTTCGAATGGATTCGTGACCCGTGCGCTGCAAGGTCCGGCAGGTGTCCCGCTCACTCAACGCTCCGAGGCCGGGTCGGCGGTGGAAGCGTGGCCTTCATTGTCGTCCCGAGGGTACCGAGGGATCTGACGGGCCTCGGAGATTCCTCATTTCATTCGGAATGACAGCGGGGCTCATCCTGCGCAGAGAGCGAAGTTCAGAGCCAACCACGTATGTTAAGATCCCGGCATGGCAGTATGGACAGGTCTGGAGGGCTTTCTGGCCCGGCCGCCGAAGTGGGCCGGCACGGGCCGTGTCGGGCTCCTCTGCAACCAGGCCTCGGTGGACTCCGGCCTCCGTCATGCCCGCTCCCTCCTGGCGAAGCACTTCGGGCGGCGCCTGACGGCCCTCTTCTCTCCCCAGCACGGCATCCGGGGCGAGAAGCAGGACAACATGGTGGAGTCGCCCCACGGCCGCGACCCCGATCTGGGCATCCCCCTCTTCAGTCTCTACGCCGACGTGCGGCGCCCGACGGAGGAGATGCTCTCCCACGTGGACACGCTCGTCATCGACCTGCAGGATGCGGGCTGCCGCGTCTACACCTTCATCACCACTCTTTTCTATTGTCTCGAGGCGGCGGCGCGGTTCGGGAAGAAGGTGGCCGTTCTGGACCGGCCCAATCCGCTCGGGGGAGCGGTGGAGGGCAACGTCCTCGCGGAGGGGATGTCCTCCTTCGTCGGCGCCTGGCCCATCCCCATGAGACACGGGTTGACGATGGGCGAGATGGCCCTTCTTTTCAACGGGGAGGCCCGCATCGGCGCCGACCTCGAGGTCGTTCCGCTTCGCGGATGGAACAGGAAGATGCTCTTTGCCGAGACGGGCCTCCCCTGGGTCGCCCCGAGCCCGAACCTGCCGACTCCCGCAAGCGCCCTCGTCTATCCCGGGCAGGTTCTCCTGGAGGGAACGAACCTCTCCGAAGGCCGGGGGACCACCCAGCCCTTTGAGCTTTTCGGCGCCCCCTGGATCGACCCCGGCGTCCTCCGCAGGGCCCTCGACCGTTACCGTCTCCCCGGCGTCCTCTTCAGGGAGACGCACTTTGAGCCCACGCACCAGAAGTGGAAGGGGAAAATCTGCGGGGGGCTTCAGATCCACGTCACCGACGCGAGGACGTTCCGACCCTGCCGGACCACGCTGACGGCGCTGCGGGAGGTCCTCCGCCTCTGGTCCGCCAGGTTCGCCTGGAAGGAGCCGCCTTACGAGTACGAGCGGCAGCGCCTTCCCTTCGACATCCTCTCCGGCGACCCCCGGATCCGGCTCGCCCTGCAGAGCGGGCGGTCACCCTCGTCGATCCTGAGAATGGGGCTCTCCGGTCTTGACAGATTCCGCGGGGGGGC
>JAUWCW010000343.1 GCA_030609125.1 Candidatus Rokuibacteriota bacterium | reverse complement strand
GGGCTGGAAAAGGCGCGCCGGGCCCGTCTCAAGGAAAGACTGAAGGCTTTCAAGTGGCACGCGGCCGCCTCCCTTGCCGCAGTCGCCGCGACCGCCGCCATAGTGAGCGTGCAGTTCGGCGCTCCTCCCCCCACGCCGGATCTGCGGCTCGGCGCCGGGTGGGAGAGAAGGTTCTCCAGCATCGAACGGTCTCTCTTCGCCGTGGAACAGAAGCTCTCGGGCATAAGCACCCCTGTGCCGGGAACATTGACCTCAGGGTCGTCGGCCGGAGCGCTGGAAAAAGGGCGCGGGGAGGCAGCAAAGCTTCAGGAGAAGTTCCGGAAAAAGGAGGCCGAGCTGAGGAAAGAGGCACAGGGCAAGGCCCGCGACGTGCGGCGCATCGAAGAGGAATTCGAAGGTCTGCGCAAACAGCTTCAGGAGAAACTGATCGAGAACGAAGCGATGGCGCAGGAATTGAGCAGGAGGGAGCTCAAGCTGTCCAGTTCCGAAGCCGCCCCCAAGGATCCCGATGTGACCCTTGCCTTGATAGAAGAGCTGCGTGTCGAGAACAGCGCGCTGGCAGAACGGGAGGAGGCCACGAGGCGCGTGGCATCGATGACCTTCCGGAATCAGAGCAAGCAGATCGAACGCCTCAACATGGAACGGACAAAACTTCTGCAGGCCCTGAAAAAGCTGAAAGCCATCGAAGATCCCGAAAAAACGACCATGCTCTCTGTCAGCCAGCAATAGTGATGCAGATGGACACGCAGCCGGTGCGGGGAGACCGGGCGGGCCTCCTGAGCTTCCACGATGCCCTGAACCTCTCGGGTCTCTCCGAGTCGAGATTCCGTTTCCTCGAGAGGGAATTCGGCCCCTGCGTCGGCATCAGGACACAGTTCTTCACTCCCGCTGAATACTCGGCACGTCAGGTACGGCTGCTGCTCAAGGTGGAGGAAGTTCTCAGCAAGAGCGGCCGTACGCCGGCGGAGGTGCGCGAGAAGATCGAAGGTTTTCTCGCCACCCGCGGCAAGGGGATATGGACGGCGGCGGTCACCAGCGGCAAGGGGGGCGTGGGCAAGACGAGCCTCGCCGTCAACCTGGCCGTTTCTCTCGGCCGCCTTGGGGCCCGACCGACGATCGTAGACGCGGACCTCGGCCTCGCCAATGCCCACCTCCTCCTGGACCTCCTTCCCCGAAGAGACATAAGGGACCTGCTGAGCGGCCGGGCGGTGCTGGAAGACATCATCGTCCACTCCCGCTACGGCGTCAGTCTCGTGCCGGGAGCATCGGGCTCGAAAGAACTGGCCGACATCGGCCGTGAGGGGAGGGAGCGCCTGGCCGCGGAACTGCGCAACCTCTACTATTCGACCGACACCATCGTCATCGACACGGGTTCGGGCATCTCGGAAAAGGTTCTCCGCTTCCTGCGCCTGGTTGACGACATCATCGTCGTGGTCACGCCGAATGTCGCCTCCTGCATAGACGCGCTGGCGATCGTGAGGGCAGCGGCCGGAGAGGTGTGGGGGGGGAGAGTCAACGTGATCGTCAACCGGTGCCGCGATGAAGCCGCGGCGGAAGACGTGTTTTGCCGTCTGTCGAAAGCGGCGGTGCGCCTGGGCGCCCCGTCACCCCGGTACCTCGGCCACGTGCTGGAAGACCACCGTGTCGAAGAGGCCTACCAGGAGGGCATGCCCGTCACTTCGCTTTCCCCCGCGTGCGGCGCCTCACGCTGCATACGGAAGATCGCCCGGACGATTCTTTCCGACCGCCGCGACCCGCTGTCGGGAAGGGCCGATGATATGATCGAAATATTCCAGGGGCTCGCCGACGCGAGCTGAGCCCCGCAGAGGAGACTGTCATGTCCAGAGTGTTCGATATGCTCACCCGGCTCCAGGAGAGAACAGGGAACGGGGGGAACCTCTTTTCCGGCGAGGAGGCGATTTCCTTCACCGCCCGCTACGGGCTGAGAGAGAACCCCTTCGCCGATTCCCTCAACCCGGAGTATTACTTCAAGACCGCCTCGCACCAGCGGATCGGCATGAGGGTCTTCGACACGGTCAACGAGGGCATCTCTCTCGGTCTCGTGGTGGGCCGGGCCGGAACGGGCAAGACCCTGCTCTCCCAGCTCCTCCTTCAGGAGCTTGATCGCGAGCGCTTTCTTCCCGTCCTGGTTCTCGTGACGCCCGGAACGGGCAAGGCGGCCCTCCTGCGGGAAATCCTCAGGGAGTGCGGCGAGGACGACCTTCCCGCCCGGACAAAGAACCTTCTGGATTCCCTGCACCGTCTCGTCATGAACCTGCACGGCGACGGGAAGAGACTGGTCATCCTCATCGACGAGGCCCACTTCCTCAGGTCCGACGCGCTGCACATGCTTCGCACCATCAGCAATCTCGAGACACCCCGTCAGAAACTCTGCACAACCTTTCTCTTTGCCGAGGAGGGATTTCTCCGCCGCCTCGGCCACCCGAGCTACCGCTCTCTGACGACGCGGATGTATCATCGCCTCCAGCTGGAGCCGCTGTCCGAAGAGGAAACCGACCACTACATCACCTTCCGCCTGATGACGGCCGGTGGTGAGGCGGACCTCATCACGGCCGATGCCCGCAAGGCGATCCATCAGCGTTCCGGAGGGATCTGCCGCGAAGTGAGCCGCCTTGGTTATCTTGCCCTTCTGGAAGGGGCGCTGGAGAACCGCGATTCCATCGGACCGGACCTGGTGGAGGGATTGTGAAAGTGGTCGCCGGTGGAAAACTGCTCAAAACCGATCTGCGTCTCGAGGGGACGGGACAGGCCCGCCGCTTTTCGCGCACTGAGAAGCCGGATGGGTGCGAT
>JAUWCW010000177.1 GCA_030609125.1 Candidatus Rokuibacteriota bacterium | reverse complement strand
ACGTCCCGCCCCAGGGCGGCAGAAAGCACCCCCAGCAGGAGTTCATCCAGGTCGACACGACCAATATCCTCTTCATCTGCGGCGGAGCCTTTCACGGGCTCGACACCATTGTCGCCGAGCGGCTGGGCAAGAAGGTCGTGGGCTTCGGCGCCGACCTCGGCAAGCGCAACATCGAGAGGGAGAAAGTGCTGAAAGAGGCGCAGCCCGAAGACCTGCTGCACTACGGCCTGATCCCGGAGTTCATCGGACGGCTGCCGGTGCTGGGCGTGCTGGACGAGCTCAAGGAAAACGACCTGGTCCGCATCCTCATAGAGCCCAAGAACGCACTGCTCAAGCAGTACGAGAAGTTCTTCGGCTTCGAGGACGTCGAGCTTCGCTTCACCGAGGGCGCCCTGCGGGCCGTGGCGAAAAAGGCCACGGAGCGCAAGAGCGGGGCCCGCGGGCTGCGCTCCATCATGGAGACGGTCATGCTGGACGTGATGTACGAGCTGCCGTCGCTGGACAACGTCAAGCAGGTAGTGATATCCGAGGAAGTGATCAGCGGAGGGCAGGAGCCGATCCTGCTCTACGAAAAGGCTTCCTGAACGTTTCCGGAGCCGGTGCCTTCCGTGACGCATCTGTACCTCCGCCGTGCGCCGGCATTTCTCCTCCTGCTTATCCTGGCGCTGCCCGTGCCGGTGAAAGCAGCAGCAGCGAACCGTACCCTCGGTCTTCGCCGTGCTCTTGAAAGCCCGGGAGCGGTCCGCTCCGTCTTCTTTCTCCGGGGAATGAACTGCCGGGCCTGCACGATTCTCATCGACCGGAGCCTCAACGCGCAGGAGGGGATCTACTGGGCCCGGTTCAATTACCCGCTCCGCATCTTTGTGGCGTTCCACGATCCGAAGAAGGTCGGGGCCGAGGACCTGGAGCAGGCCCTTGACCAGACTGAAAGCCTCGATGCGAGCCTCATCGCCAGCACCGCGGCCAGGGGCTTCTCCCTCCTCGAGGGCGGTGCGGCAGCCGCCTGGAAGGGAGGAAGCCTGTCGGTTGACGACGCGCTCCATGTACCCGAACCCTTTCTGAAGCAGTTGGAAGGCTACATGATCGAGAAGGGTACCGAGGAGTGGAAACAGGTCCTCTATGAAATCTCCGGGGAGAAGGTGCGGGGCAGGATCCTGCGCGCGAAGGCCAGGCGGGAGGGCTACACTCCCGGCGAGGGGGGCGGCGAGCTTCCTGTCGTGATCGCCAAGGATTTCTACTGGCCCGCCGACCTTTTGCCCCTGACCGCCGAGGAGGCGGCGGTGGCCCGCCTGGTAAAGGAAAAGGTCACTCTCGGCAACGAGGGCGAGGAGGGCCGAATGAGGTTCGACCGGTGGCTCGAGGAGCTCTGGGCCGAAGCGGCTCTCGACTTCCGGGGAGAATTTCTGGAGCTCCAGGAGTAGGGGGGGCTGGTCGCCGGAGGGAATGTCCCTCGGCAGGAAGCGGTGATACAATGAGCGGCGACACCATGAGAGACCTCATCGCCGAAGCACTCGACAAGGCCCGGGCCGACTACGCGGAAGTGCGTCTTGAAAAGGTCGATGCGTCGGGAGTCAGCTACCGGGGGGAGAAGCTCGACGACATCGGCTCCTCCCGCACCGTGGGGGGCATAGCCCGGGCCGTCGTCAACGGGGGCTGGGGGACGGCGACCTTCAACGATCTCGACAGCATCGGCCGGAGGGTGGCCGAGGCCTGCGAGTCGGCCCGGCTGGCGGGGAAGGAAAAAACCTGTCTCGCCGCCGTCGATCCCGTGGTCGACGAATCGCCGGCGGTCATGGAAAAGGATTTTCGCGCCGTGCCCCTGTCTGAGAAGAAGGCGCTCGTGGAGGAGTACAACGACATCGTCCGGGGGTGCCACGAGAAAATCGAAACGACGAACGTCGCCTACAACGACCGCTTCCGTTCCGTCTGGTTCGGCAACACCGAAGGGACCTTCCTCCACGACGAGAGGCCCGACGTGGGAGTGAGCCTCTCGGCGACGGCCCGGGACGGAGACAATGTCCAGAGAGGATTTGAGAGCCAGGCGGGGGTGAGCGGGTTCCAGGTGGTGGAAGGGCTCCAGGAAAAGGCCAGGGCCGCCGCCCGCCGGGCGGTCGATCTTCTCTCGGCGCCGCCGGTGACGGGCGGCCGGTACACGGTGATCATCAATCCCCGGCTCGCCGGGGTCTTCGCCCACGAAGCGTTCGGGCACCTGAGCGAGTCGGACTTTGTCTATGAGAACGAACGGATGAAGGAGCTCATGGTGATGGGCAAGCGGCTCGGGCCCGAGATCCTGAACATCATCGACGACGGGACCGTTCCCGGGCAGCGAGGCACCCGCCCGTACGACGATGAGGGTGTGCGTACCCGGAAGACGCACCTCATCAGGAAGGGAGTCCTCTCGGGGAGGCTTCACTCCCGGGAGACGGCGGCGAAAATGGGCGAGGAGCCCACGGGGAACGCCCGGGCCATCGGACACCAGTTCCAGCCGGTCGTCCGGATGACGAACACCTGCATTGAAGCCGGCGACTCCTCCTTCGAGGAGATGCTCAGTGACGTCAAGCTCGGGCTCTACGCCCTCGATATGGTAGGCGGGCAGACGACGATGGAGATGTTCACCTTCAGCGCCGCCTACGGCTACATGATCCGGGACGGGAAGGTCGCCGAGATGGTTCGTGACGTCGTCCTGACCGGAAACGTTTTCGAGACGCTGGAGCACATCGAGATGGTCGGTTCCGACCTGGCGTGGTCGACGGGAGGAGGCGGCTGCGGCAAAGGCGGGCAGTCCCCGCTGCCGGTGGGGCTCGGGGGGCCGCACGTGAGGATACGCGACGTCGTCGTCGGCGGGAGGCAGGGTTGACCGTGCGCGACCTGGTCGAGATGGCAATGAAAAGGGCCGACGGGGCCCAGGCGACGATGAACCGCGTGGAGTCCGCCAACGTTTCTTTTGAAAACGACCGCCTCAAGACGATAAAGTCCGCTCAGAGCTCCTCCATCTCGCTGCGGGTGGTTGTTGACGGAAAGCTCGGGTCGTCGCTGACGACGGACCTGGAGGACCGGCAGGGCGTGGTGGACCGCGCGCTGGAAGCCGCCGAGTTCGGAAGCCCCGTGCACTTTCGTTTCCCGGGGCCGCGGGAGGTTCCGGCGGTGAAGGTCTTCGATGAGGCCGTGACTTCCGTGACGCGGGAAGAAATGGTCCGTCTCGGTGAGGAGATGATCTCCATGGTGAAGGAGTACAACCCCGATATTCTTCTCGGCGCCGGCGTGAGCAGGAGCGTGAGCCGCCACGAGCTGGCCAACTCGGCGGGGACCGTGCTCAGCGAGGAGGCGACGGCCTTCTCCCTCGGCGTCCACGGACAGCTCGTGCGGGGAACGGACATCCTCTGGGCCGGGCACGGTTTCGGGTGGAAAAAGCGCGAGATCGACGAGAAGGATGTGGCGGCAAGAGCCATCGACCTGTTCAGAAAGGCCGAGAGAACAGCCGATGTCCGTTCGGTGGACATGCCTGTGATTTTCACCCCCGAGGGGGTGAGCGTTCTGCTCCTTGCCCTGCGCCTTGGCTTCAACGGGAAGAACGTGGTCCTCGGCGCGTCTCCCCTGGGGGGCAGGGAAGGGGAGCAGATAGCGAACGAGAGCTTCTCTCTGACGGACGATCCCCTTCTCGACTACGGCGGCGGATCCGCCGCCTACGACGGCGAAGGCGTGCCTCATCGTGTGACCCCTCTTGTGGAGAAGGGGAAAGTGAAGAACTTCCTCTACGACCTGGACGCCGCCGGAAGGGCGGGCAGGGAAAGCACGGGGAACGGCATCGGGTGCGGCTCGACGAACCTGGTCGTCGCCGAGGGCGATGTGCCCTTCGAACAGATGGTGCGTGAGACGAAGGAGGGGCTCCTCGTCCACAACGTCATCGGTCTCGGGCAGGGCAACCCCCTGAGCGGGGAGTTTTCCGTCAACGTCAACCTGGGCTACAAGATCGAGAACGGCGAGGTCGTGGGGCGCGTGAAGAACACCATGCTCGCCGGCAACACCTACGAGGCCCTGAACAATATCGCCGCCATCGGCGACAAGGCCGAGTGGGCCGGCGGCCGCCTGCTGACGCCGCCGGTGAAGATTGCCAAACTCAGCGTCATTTCCCGCTGACCAGCTTCTCCAACTCCCCGTACACCCTCTTCACTTCCTTCTTTGTGTGTTCCGGCGAGCCGTTGTTGTCGATCACGTAGTCGGCGAACTCGATCTTCTGCGTCAGGGGCATCTGCGCCTCGATGCGGCGGTAGGCGTCGGCCTTGCCCAGCAGGTCCCGCTCCATGAGGCGGCGGGCCTGGGTCTCCTCGTCGACGAAGACCACGATGAGGCGCTCGAAGTTCTCGTGCTGCTCCACCTCGATCATGAGGGCGGCATCGACGATGATGATCCCGCGAGGGTGCTTCTTCTCCAGCTCAGTCACCCGGGAGGCCGTCTCGTCGGCGATGCGGGGGTGGACGATGGCCTCGAGAAGGCGGCGCTTATTCTCGTCGGAGAAGATGATCTCGGCGAGGGCGGTGCGGTCGATCTCGTTGTCCTCGCCGAGGATGTCGGTGCCGAAGGTTTCGACAATCCCCTTCCACGCCTGGGAGAAGGGGCGGACCACCTCCCGGGAAAGCTGGTCGGCGTCGACGATGTGCGCCCCCAGTTCCCGGAAGATGCGGCAGACAAGAGACTTGCCGCTGGCTATGCCTCCCGTGAGGCCGACGAGCAGTGCCATTTCGACATTCCCGGTAACTCTCAGGCGGCATTATCGGGGAGCGGCGGGGATTTCTCAAGCGTGGGTCCGGAGGCGCGTTCCCCCGATGCTCTTTTTGATGGCAAAACCCTTGACAGCAGGCGGAGTATCCACTATATTCAACCGTTCGTAAACGACGCGGGGTGGAGCAGTCCGGTAGCTCGTTGGGCTCATAACCCAAAGGTCGCGGGTTCGAATCCCGCCCCCGCTACCACGCCATTCATAACCGGCTCCGGAAGGCGGAACGAGATGTCGACCGCCAGATCTTCCGGGGCCAGTTTTATTTTCTGGACACACATTCTGATAAAGCG
>JAUWCW010000139.1 GCA_030609125.1 Candidatus Rokuibacteriota bacterium | reverse complement strand
CCCCCCCTATTCAACCCTGCTCTTGAAATCTCCGTCCCTCACCCGGGTCCGGATCGTTTCTCCCTTTTTCACGTCCTTCACTGACTTCACCAGCCGCCCTCCCCTGCCGTAGACGAGGGAGAAGCCGCGCTCGAGGCTGTTCCGGGGGTCAGCGGCCCTCAGGACACTCCCCTTGGCCTTGATGTGCCTCCTCTCCCGGGCGACAGCGACAAGGAACCTGTCCCTCCTGAACCTACCGCGGAAGCCCTGAAGGGTGTTCCAGGAAGCAGAGAGGTACCGCTCTGTTCCCGCGGAAAAGTCCCCCCTGTACGCCTGCAGGCCCTGGGCGGCGGCACGCAGGAATGTCCGCGAGCCGGCAGCGACCTGCTCTCTCGAGACGCTGATCTTGATCCGCTCCGCCGCGAGCCGCTCCTTCACCTCCGTGCCGAAGGTGTTCTTTCTCTCCAGAAGTTCCGCCCGGGTGACCTCGCAGAGCTTTCTCGTCCCCTGCCGGATCCCCACCCGGTCCTTTTCCATTCTCTGCTTTTCCTGCTCGAGGCGGTACGCCCAGGATGACCGGAAGCGGTTTTGCGCCTCCTCCAGGTGCCGGTCCATCTCGACGTAGCGCGCGACGATTTCCTCCGCCACCGCCGTGGGGGTCTTGAAGTGCCGGTTGGAGACGAAATCGAGGACGCTCTTGTCGATCTCGTGGCCTATCCCGGTCCAGACGGGAAACGGGCAGGCCGCCACCCTTCTCCCGATCGCCTCGTTGTCGAGGAAGGAAAGGTCCGTCTTGCTCCCGCCGCCCCGGGCGATGACGACGAGGTCCGGATTGAGCCTCTCCAGCGCGTCCAGGGCCGCCAGAACACTTCCCTCGGTCTGCGCCCCCTGCATGGTGGCGTCCGCCACGAGCAGTGTGAAGCCGTAGGGCGATCTCGTCAGCGTCTGGACGAAGTCGTTGTAAGCGGCGCTGCCGCGGCTGGTAACCAGGCCGATCCGCTGGGGGAGGAGCGGCGCCTCCAGCTGTTTGTTCGGCTCGAAGAGGCCCTCTTTCTCGAGGCGCAGGAGAATCTCGCGGCGCTTGAGCTCCAGCTCCCCCAGGGCGAAGGCCGGGTCGGCGTCGGTGACCTTGAGGGAGAGGCCGTACCGGGGACTGAACTGGACGGCGCACTGCAGACCCACCTGGGTGCCGTTCTCGAGCTTGAAGTCGAGGCCGGCCTCCTGGAACTTCTCTTTGACGGCCGCAAGGTCCCGCCGCCAGATGGTGCAGGACATCCTGGCGACGATCCTGCCCGCCGCGTCAAGCTCCACCAGGTCGCAGTAGAAGGAGCCTCCCCGCTCCCTGCCGGAGGAGACTTCCGCCTTCACCCAGAAGAGCCTGCCGATATGGGGCTGGAGGATCGCCTCGATCCTGGCGGTGACCTCCGCGAGGGAGAAGAACTTCACCGGCTAATTCCAGTCGAGGAGGCGCCTCTCGCCGTCGAGGGCCCTGATGTCCGTCACGTCCTGGCTCACCTCCAGGCAGCCGCGGTACTGCCCCTCCCCGTCCCGCATGGCGAAGTAGCGGATGTGCAGAAAGCGCCCGCGCATCTGGATCCAGAACTCCGCCTCGTCGCGGTTGCCGGCCTTGAACTCGGCGAGGATCCGCACCACGGCGTCCACGCTCTTCGGGGGGTGGCAGTTCTGCACCCGGCGGCCGATGATCCCGGGGCTTCGGGGGAAGATGCGCTCCGGGGTCTGGGAGTAGTAGGCCACCTCGTCCTTCTCGTCGACGAAGGAGATGTCCACCGGCAGGTGGGTGAGCAGGAGGTTCACCTGCTCCGGGCTGAGCTGGCCGGTGTCGAGATTGAGGCTCCCCACCTTCTCGGCCAGAAACTGCGCCCCCACGCCGGCGGCCGCGGGCTGCCACTTCTGCTCCGGCTCGATCCAGGCGTAGCCGAGCTCCTCTTCGCCGGATGAGACTTTGCCCCACTCCTCCTCGGAGAGGGCCTCCAGGGCCATGGGAAAGAGGATGTGCTCCTCCTTGTAGACCATGTCCCGCACTTCCTTGACGAGGGCGTCAATCTCCGCGGGCGGGACCTCGCCTTCCGCGGCCTTGCCCGCCGCGTCCTTGATCATGGTGCGGATGTCGTCGTCGAGGGCCCACATAACCTTCGTGGGCCCCTCGATCCCCTTCGTCTCGAGGAGCGGGAAGAGCTGGTTCTCCTTCTTGAGATAGTGCACGTCGATCCGCCCGAGCTCATCGAGAAGCTCCGCGATCTTCTCCCCGCCGCCCTCTTCCCGGGCCGCCTCCTCGATCCCGGCCACGATCCTCTCCGCCTCGCGGTTCTCCCGCATCAGGGTGTGCACGGGATGGCCCGCGGGAAGCCCGGGGACCACCTTCTTCTCCAGCGACTCCTTGAAGACCTCAACGTGGATCCCGCAGAGGGCCTTCACCTCGCTCTCGGGCATCCCCTCGTCCATGAGGCTCTGCTCCATCTTGCCGATCTCCCAGGGGGCGACGTCCTTGATCAGGTCGTGAAAGCGGGCCTTGAGCGCCTTCGGGTCGGCGCCGTCGTGCAGCTCCCGGATGATCTTCTTCAGCTCCTCGATGCGGTCCGCTTCGGAGGATGCGCTGGGCAGCTCGAGCTCCGGCATCTTGCCGGTTTGCTTCTCGATCTCCCCGGCGAGGGCCTGCAGAAGATCCGTCACGTCCGCCCCGCTGATGGCCGCCGCCTTGGAGATGGTGGCGATCCTGCCGAGGGTGCGGCGCATGACGGGGTTGCTGAGGGCGCTGAAATGAGAATTGTAGGCGACGAGGAAATCCTTCAGGAAGGGATACTCTTTCAGCAGGGCATGGATGTTTACGCCGGCATGCAGCTTCATCGGTTTCACCTCATTGTCGGGTTTTGTGGGGTCAGGTGTACTTTCGGGGAAAACAGGGATGTTTTCAAGGTTTTTCGTGAGGTGGACATCCGTCCCGGCAGGGTCTGTTCTGTCTGGAGACTCAGTTTACGTCAAATCCCTCGCGGGAGAGGGGTTTAAGACGCGGAGGTCTGTCTTTTCCAGCAGGTGGTAGCTTCCGTCCCTGACGATCTCTCTTGCCGGGGCGGTGTTGAAGTACTTCTCGTTCGGCGCGATTCCCACCCGTCCCAGCTCCAGCCGGTCCGCGTCCCAGCAGACCGCTATGGTGACGTCGTCATCGTGGGTGCGGTCGGTGTGGTGAGCGCAGGCATGACGTAGCCTCTCGAAGTCTTCATCGGAGAGGATCGAGAGCTCGCCGCGGATGGATTCGGCATACTCCGCCCCCCGGCGCCCGTGGCCGGGGTCCCACCCGTCGTTCTCTCTCCGGCAGTCGTGAAGGAGGGCGAAGAGGCTGATCACCGTCGGGTCCGCCCCGGTCTTCTCCGCCAGGTAGAGGCCGTTGCGCTCGACGCGGACCCAGTGACCGATGCCGTGGATCGGGGAGCGGCTTCGCGGGCTGCGGGAGATGACGTGCTGCCAGATCTGGTCGAGGGTCAAGGCTGTCTTAGGGCTCACCGCCCGATTATACCGGAAGAATCAGATGCCCGATCAGGAGGGGCTTCTCACCGCCTGAACTTGCGGTGGTCCCGGCGGAGGCAGAAGTTTATCCAGGAGCAGGTCCCGTCGAGGCTCCTGTTCCTGGGGGGGATGGGGGGTGAGACGAAGCCCGGCCGCTCGGCGGTTCCCTTGAGCTCCTCGTAGACCCTCACCCAGAAGCACTTCTTCTTCCCCGGGTGGACCTCGCAGAACCCGTCCACGCTCCCGCCGCAGGGGCCGTTCAGCATCCGCTTGGGACACCACGACTCGTAGCACAGGAAGCCGCAGGCGTAGAGGGTGCAGTCGCCGCACATCCGGCAGCCGTAAGGCGGGCGCTTGGAGACGTACTCCACGATCCAGAGGACCCGGTACCAGAAGGGGCGCCGGTCGCAGAAGAAGCTGATGCTGGTCAGGAGGCGGAAAAAGGGCTTCCACGAGCCGAAGGCGACGTAGTCCACAAAGTGGCTGAACAGGTACATCACGCCGGGCCGCTTCTGCGGCGGCACCGGCCGGAGCTCGTCACTGTTCAAGCCCCCGGCGCCGGGCTGAAAGCAGGTGAAGCGCTCTTCGGAAAACGTCGTCTCCTCCAGGCACTCCATCCAGCGGGACGAGAAACTCTCCGCCTCTTCCAGGACGAAGCCGACGTCGCCGCCGCTGAGCCTGCCTCCGAGCAGTGCCCCGTCGTACCCCAGGCCGCGCAGAACAGCCATGCTCTTCGCCGCCCGAAGGAGCGTCTCCCGGCGGCCCTCGGCCCCCCTTCGCTCCTCGCTGGCTATCTTCTCCAGAAGCGCCGGCGGCACGGCAAGGCCCGGCACGAGACCGTCGGCGATCCGGCGCGCCGTCGCCAGGTCAGGGACGAACACGTTTCCCATCACCGGCCGCTGGAGACCGGCGTTTCTCACGAAGCGCACCACCTCGTCCCAGGCCCGGGCGTCGAAGCCCGCCTGGGAGACGATGAAGTCGGCGCCGGCCTCGACCTTCCTCTCCAGCTTCGCGTACTGCCAGAGGAGCTCCTCCTCCAGCTTCTTGAAGGGTGAGACCACCACGCCCTTGAAGAAATCGCGGAAGATCTCGATGTCGGCGCCGTGGGCCTCCCGAAGGAGCATGAGAAGCTGAACGCTGTCGATGTCGAAAAAGGGGGTGCGCCCTTCTTCCTCCTCGCGCGGGTAGTCTCCGGTCACCAGGAGCAGGTTCCGAACGCCCATCCCGCGGTATTCGTGCAAGTCCGAGAGGACCCGCTCGCGGTCCCGGTCCGCCAGGGGGACGGTGACCACCGGCTCCCCTCCCCCGTCGAGGACCATGGCGGCGAGCTCCGGGGGCGTCGGCCCGCCCTCCACCGTCCGGCTCCCGGAGATGAACCAGGCCTGCACCCCGTCGGCGAGGCCCGCGTTGTGAACCGGCGCGGTGTCGAAGTGGGAGGTGAGAGAGAGGGCCACGGTGAATGACGACGGATCGCGCAGGTGTGCGGCGAAGGCGTTTCCCCGGCTGATCATTTCAGCTTTCCCGGGCGGCCAGAATGTCGTAGGTGTCCTCTATCTCGTCCTGAATCAGCTGCAGGGCGATGGTGATCTCGTTGTATATCGTGTCCTGCAGGTCCTCGAGCCCCGGGTAATGTTTCAGCGCGTCCGTTATGCCGTGGGCGACGTACTCCAGGGCGCCGAAAACCTCCTCCTGGCTGAAGCCCTCCATGAAACGCTGCCGCGCCAGGTAGTTGGCGTAGCTGAGGATGGACTGGCGGTCCCCGAGACGGATGGACGCCTCCAGCATCTGGTAGAGAAACTCCGCCCGCATCTGCAACTCGTGCGGCTCGAGCCTCTGGTAGCTGGGGAAGAGGTTCCAGTTTTCCGGGGCGGTCAGGTAGGCGACGTAGCCGCGGATGATCTCTTCCCTGACCTCCATCATGGCGCTGTAGATCTTCAGGCCCGGCCGCTCCACGTGGGTCCTCTTGGTCATGGCCAGGTTCTTGCTCTCCCACGCCATGGGGTCGCGCTTCATGTTCTCCACCAGAAAGAGAAGCCGCCGCATGACGTGAAAGCGCGGCTTCAGGGACCACCCCAGCAGCTTGTGGGTGAAGGAGGCGTCGATCTGCATGCTCTTGTCGATGTAGCGCATCATCCAGGGGCGCTCGAAGGGGGGCTTGCCGATGAGAAGCCCCAGAAAGCGCTTCGCCGCCACCCCCACCGTGGCGAGCCAGATGGGGAAGTGGACGGCCTTGCAGGACCGGTCGTAACACTGCGTCGTCGCCGCGTAGAGTTCGTTGTGAGAGACGCAGCCGCTCGGGCTGG
>JAUWCW010000270.1 GCA_030609125.1 Candidatus Rokuibacteriota bacterium | reverse complement strand
GATGGAAAGAGCAAGGGGCATACGCGCTCTCAATCACGAGGAGCTCAAAAAGGGGGACGTGAGCCTGGCCTATGTCTCGCGGATCATGAACCGCAAGTATCCCGACGCCCCCCTCATAAGGAAGGTGCTGCAGAGCATCTGGTACCAGGTGAACAGCGGCCAGGAAGTGTACGTGGTGGGGAGGATCATGGATGACGGCACCGTGAGGGGCGGGACCGGCTGGGGGGCGGAATTCGCCAAGCTCTGCAACAAGCCTCTTTTCGTCTTCGACCAGGAGAAGAACGGGTGGTTCCACTGGAGCGAGGACCGTTGGGAGAAGAGCGAGGCCCCGGTGATCGGGCACAGGTTCTTCACCGGCACCGGCACACGGTGGCTCGAGGACAACGGCAGAGAGGCGATCACGGACCTGCTCTCGCGCTCCTTTGGATGACACTTGCCTTTTGAAAAAGTTTTAGTACCCTGATCAGGTCATCTCCGCCCCCGGGGCGGAAGGCGGATTCTTTCTCACTTATCGCGCGGGGCAGGGAATGACCGACAGGGGGAAAACGAGGGGAAAACCACCGGAAGCAGGATCCGGGATGCCCGAAGAATCGGAGCGGCACTTCCGGGACCTGGTGGATCTGCTGCCTCAGCCGGTCTTCGAACACGACGCAAAAGGAATCTTCACTTTCGTCAACCGGTGCGCCTTCGACACCTTCGGCTACAGCGCGGAAGACGTCCGGAAGGGGAAGAGCTGCCTCGAAATGATCGTCCTCGCGGACCGGGAGCGGGCGGAGGCCAACATCGGCAAGGTTCTCCGGGGCCAGGGGCAGGCCGGGAACGAATATCTCCTGCTGAGGGGAGACGGCAGCACCTTCCCCGGCATCGTGCACTCCAGTCCCATAATCAGCGAAGGCAGAGTGGTTGGTTCAAGGGGCATCGTCGTTGATCTGACCGGCATCAGGCACGCCGAGGAGAGACTGCTCCTTCTGGAAAAAGTCATCGAGGAGGCTCCCGACGGCATCCAGATCATCGACCTCGAAGGGCGCATCATCTTTTCCAACAAGGCCGTGGAAGGCATCTACGGCTTCACCCCGGAGGAATTCAGGGGCCGCCACGTCGACGACCTGAACAGGGACCCGTCGTTTGCAGGCGCGGTGATCCTCCCGGCCATCAGGGAAACGGGGCAGTGGGAGGGCGAGCTCGAGGTCAGGCACAAGGACGGCCACACCTTCCACATCTGGTTGAACACCTCGCTGGTCAGGACCGCCGAGGGAAAAGTGGCCGCCATGGTGGGCATCATCAAAGACCTCACCGAGCGCAAGCGGGCCGAGGAGGAGCTCAGGCGATCAGAGGAGCTCTACCGGACGGTGGTCGAAAATACCGGCACCGGCATCGCCATCGTCGAAGAGGACACGACGTTCTCCTTCGTGAACGCCGAGTTTTCGAAAATCACCGGCTTTTCCCGGGAGGAGCTGCTCAACAGGCCGTTCCCCATCGACATGATCTGCGAGGCGGACCGGGAGAAGGTGAGGAAGTATCATCGCCGGCGCCGCGAGGATCCCGCTTCCGCACCGGACAGCTACGAAATTGACCTGATCGCCGGGGACGGACAGCGAAGGAACGTCTACATCATCGTCTCCATGATCCCGGGAAGGAAAGAAAGCCTGGTCTCCATGATGGACATGACCGAGAAGGTCCGCTCCGAGAGGGATCTCCGGGAGTCGGAAAAAGAACTCACGCGCGCGTACGGGGAGCTGGAGAGGCAGAACCTGGAGCTGCGAAAGCTCGACAGGATGAAGGACACCCTGATACGGGACGTTTCCCACGAGCTGAAGACGCCGGTGGCCAAGCACGCCATGCAGCTCGAGATCCTCAAGCCCATGGCCCGGGAGCACAAGCTCTCCGACGAGGAGCGCCGGGCCCTGGTCGTCATGGAGGAGAGCATCAAGAGGCAGGAGAGCGTGATCAGGAACCTCCTGGATCTCTCGCGGCTGGAAGGGGGGGTGCGTGAGTACCGCCGGGAGCCGGTCCGGCTGGACGAGCTTCTGCGGAGGGTGCTCAGCGACTACTCCTACGCCACGGAGATCCACGGTATCGAGGTCGAGGTCGAAGCCGAGACGGTCACGATCCGCAGCGACGCCGAGATGCTCTGGCACCTTTTTTCGAACCTCGTAAATAACGCCGTCAAGTTCCAGAGGGAAGGAGTTCGCGGGAAGATAACCGTTGCGATCTTTACGAAGGACGGTGAGGCCGGAGTCGAAGTTCGCGACAACGGTATCGGCATGGCCGGGGAGGAGATACCGAAGGCCTTTTCGCGGTTCTACCAGAGATCGACTGCCAGGGAGGGGAGCGGAGTGGGCCTGACCATCTGCCGGATGATCGCCGAAGGGCTCGGCGGTGGGATACGCCTCGAATCCGACGGCAGCGGGAAGGGCACTTCGGCCATCGTGACGCTGCCGCTCACAGAGGGGCCGACTGACCGCCGCGGAGCCGATGCCGGCGGCTCGTGAGCGCCGAAGTGGGCATTACAGGAGGACGGGGTCCAGCTTGGGGAGAAGAACGTTTGAGGGGATAAAGTCGGGCCCCTCTTTCACCCGCACCCTTTGGTAGAAGTCGCACTCCCTGCACGTTCGGTACTTCTGTGCAAACACTCCCTGGACCCGGCCCTGGCAGAAGGTGCCGGCGATCATCCAGCACGTGCGTCCTGCGTTCTTGCCTCCGTGCACCCCGTCCAGCCGCTTGTCCAAGGCAGCAGGGCACAGGCCCATGACTGCCACCTGGTCGCCGCCGGGCTCGCGCCCGCACTTCTTCATCTCCCAGCAATTCAGCTTTTCAGCACCGACTTTTTTCCACACGATCTCTCCTCCTCTTCTTTGCAGAGTTACTCTTTGTCCTGATACTCCTCCACTTCCCTGTCAGGGAATTATTCTCCTCTCCGGTTCAGCGGATGACGAAGTGCGGGAAAGGCTCGAGACAGGTCGCGGTTCGTATATAACTAAATCTATAAGCAATAGCCCTGTTCCGCCAGCTTTTTCTTGCTGGAAATGAAAGCCATTGATAAAGAATGTGTTTCCGCTGTTCCTGACGTGGATTTACTCTTCTGGAGAGGGCGTAAAACACCGCCGCATCGTGTTCTCGGTCACCGTGCGGGGATCCACGAACTGCAGGAGATAGGTGGGCCCGCCGGCTTGAAAAACGGGGTCACCCATTAAGAGGCACCGTGTCAAGAGAACAAACCACTCCCCTGGGTAAGAGATAAAGCCCTTGAATCGTGACGGGTGACCCTGTTTCTTTTGGGTGCGCTGATTTTCTTCTGGTGTGTTCCTGGGGGGCTCGTGCTGGGAAGGTGTGTTGCCCCGGGAGGGCAGTAATGCCGGTTTTCAGCTGACTTTTCGAGTTGGGGTTGCTCTGAGATGCTTGCTCAAATCAGACGACGGCGGAACGCCGGTCGCCTGGATCTGATGGTTCGAATTTCATGGGCGGTAAAGCGTGATAGGCAGATGCGTTGCGAATTGCTGGAAATCCTTGCCGGTCGTGAATATGGCAAAGCGATTACGAACCGCCACAGCGCAAATCAGGAAATCAGTATTTGAACCCTGAACGCCTTTGGCTCTGCAGCGATTGAAGA
>JAUWCW010000196.1 GCA_030609125.1 Candidatus Rokuibacteriota bacterium | reverse complement strand
AAGATGTCGACGAAGTCCATGGCCAGGCGGTCCTTCTCGCCGAGCTTTCCGAGGCTCTCGAAGAGAGACGACTCGATGGTTCCCGCGACGGTCTCCACCCTGGTCTCGGCGGCGATCCGGCTGCGTCCCACGCGCCAGCCGTCCCCGCTCCTGTCGAGGACGATCTCCTCGAGGAGGCCCGTCTGGTAGGTGAAGCGCGACGGCGCCCCCCCGGGTGCGAAGGCCACGGTGAAGCGGTTCCCGGGCCGGAGACGGCGCAGGTCGAGAGCGGGCTCGAGGCTGTCGACGACACCCTCTATCTGGTTGGAGGTGAGTCCCGCGTCCCTCAGGTTCTCCGCCAGGCCCGTCCCCTTGCGGATGCGCCCCTCGAAGGTCCGGACGATCTCCCGCGCCTGGACCGGCTCGGCGATGGACACGGGCCGGGGGGGCGCCGCCGGTCCCGGGGAGGCCGGAGGCGCCGGGTCCCGGAAGGCGTACCTGAACACGTGGATGTGAAGGCCGGTGAGGAACATGGTGAAGAGGGTGAAGAAAAAGACCGCGAACCTCCCCCGCCGGCGCAGGTGTCCGAGGAGGGGGGCGAGGGCGCGGCGCACGGCTGCCGGTAAGTTGTCCATATTGCTTCAGAATTCTAAGGTAAATGCTCCGCGGGTGTCAAGCGGCGGCAGGCGCGGGGGACTCTCTTTCCGCCCCTACATCATGTTCTGGGGGTTTACGTCGATCGTGAGATGGCAGTTCGCGCGCTGCACGAATGATGACATGCCCTCCTGGCGCTCCCGCAGAACGTCCGTCACCCTCTCCAGGGGTTGCGCCTTGATGAGGATCTGGCAGCGGTAGCGGTTCCTGATCTTCAGGAGGGGGGCCGGAACGGGGCCGAAGAGACGCCAGCTGCCATTTGCCTCGCTTTCCTCGAGCCGCCGCCGGACTCCCTCCGCCAGCCGGTCGGTGACCTCCTCGAGGCGCGCGAGGTTCGGCCCGTCGGTCCGCAGGAGCACCAGGTCGCAGAAGGGCGGGTAGTCGAGCTCGCGGCGGAATTCGATCTCCTGGTCGTAGAACTCCAGGTAGTCGTGGTCCGCGGCGGCCTGCAGGGCGTAGTGCTCGGGCTGGTAGGTCTGGATAAGCACGCGGCCCGGCTTCTCTCCCCGCCCGGCGCGGCCCGCGACCTGGGTGACGATCTGGAAAGTGCGCTCCGCGGCGCGAAAGTCGGGCATGTTGAGGGAGATGTCGGGGGCGAGAACGCCGACGAGTGTGAGGCGGGGAAAGTGAAAGCCCTTGGCCGCCATCTGGGTCCCCACGAGAATGTCCGTTCGTCCGGCGGCGAAGTCTCTCACCATCCGGCCGCCGGCCCCCTTGCGGGAGGCGGTGTCGCGGTCGAGGCGGGCGATGGAGCGGTCCGGGAAGAGTTCCCGTATCTCCTCTTCCAGCCTCTGGGTCCCGAAGCCGGAGAGGCGGAGCTTTGTCCCGCGGCAGGAGGGGCACGTTTCGGGGGAGTCCGCCCGGAATCCGCAGTAGTGACAGAGCGATGAGCGGTCCTGGCTGTGATAGACGAGAGAGACCTGGCAGTTGGGGCACTTGAAGGCCCAGCTGCAATCGGTGCAGTGGGTGAAGGGCGCGTACCCCCTGCGGTTGAGAAAGAAGAGGACCTGGTCTCCGCCGTCGAGGGCGCTTGCAGCGGCGTCGACGAGGGGCGGCGTGAGGGGGGAGTAACGGGGAGGATCGCTCCCCTTCCCTGCGGGCCGCCTCTTCAGTCCCTCGTCCTTCAGGTCGAGCATCGTCACCTCGGGAAGGGGCCGGCCCTTGTACCGGGTGTCGAGGGTGAGAAGCGAGTACTCTCCCCGGCGGGCGCGGAAGAAGCTTTCGATGCCGGGCGTCGCCGAGCCGAGAATGACCGTCGCCCCCGTCAGGCGCCCCCTCCGCAAGGCAACTTCCGTCGCGTGGTAGGAGGGGGTCTCTTCCTGTTTGTAGGAGGCCTCCTGCTCCTCGTCGACGACGATCAGGCCCACGTCCGGCAGGGGGGCGAAGATTGCGGAGCGGGCGCCGACGACTATCCGGACGTCTCCGTTCCGGAGCGCCTTCCAGAGATCGAACTTTTCCCCCTCCGAGAGCTGGTGGTGCCACACCGCCAGGGGGAAGGGGAGCCGCTCGCGGAAGTGCCGGATGAGGTGGTCCGTCAGGGAGACCTCGGGGACCAGGACGATGGCCTGCCTGCCTTCGGGAAGATTCTGCACGGCCCTGATGTAGATCTCCGATTTTCCGCTTCCCGTCACGCCGTGGAGGAGAAAGGTGGAAGGGGAGCGTTGCGCGAGAGAGGGGAGGATGGCCTGGAAGACGTCCTCCTGGGCGGGGGTGAAGGCAGGCTCCGGGGGGAGCGCGGAGGCGGGCTGGACGAGGCCGCGGCTCACCGCGCGCCTCTCCTCGCGGGCCAGGCCCTTGGCAACGAGCGAACGGAGCGCGGAGGCCGGGCAGCCGGTCACCTCTCTTCCCTCCAGGGGGCCTTCGGCGAGCCGGGAGAGAAGCTCCGCCTGCACGGGGGCCCTCCTGTGCAGGAGCTTCAGCGTCTCCGGGAGGGACGTCGGGTCGGCCGCCAGGCTGAGGACGCGGATCGTCTTCTCCCGGGCGGTGGCCTTCGGGGTCTTGTCAAGATGAATGGCCTTCGGAAGCGCTGAACGGAAGACGATTCCCGGCGGGGCCAGGTAGTGATGGGCGATCCACATGAGCAGTTCCAGCAGGTCCGGCGGCAGAAGGGGGGAATCCTCGAGGATCTCGAGGATCGGCCTGATGCCTCCCACCCGGGGGGTCTCCGAGAGGGCCGCGACGTAGCCCACGTCCGAGCTCTTTCGCAGGGGCACCCGCACTCTCTGTCCCGGCCGGATCCGTCCCGCCAGGTTTTCGGGGACCGAGAACTGGAACGGCTCCGGGACGGCCAGGCGGAGGACGACGTCGGCGAAGAGGGTATCCATGAGAGGATTGTACCGCACTTCCCGGCCCCTTCCCCCGGCCATACCATAATCGGGGTATTTTTATAATATACTCAATAAGTTATGGAATTATTACCCGTGGGATACTATTATTTATTTAGCGGGGCACACCGGAGAATCCGGCTGTCCCGGACGCCGGCAGCCGCAGTGCCGGAAGGGCACGGGGGGTGAGTGGTGCGGGAGAGGAACAGGCGGATCGAGGAAGACCGGCGCGAGATGGAGCTCATCCTGAACAGCCTGGGTGAGGGGGTCGTCACCATCGACCGCGACTTCAGCATCGCCCGTGCCAACGAAGCCTTTGTGCGCCTGGTGGGCGCCGCAAGCGTGGACAGCGTCATCGGCGCCAAGTGCCACAGCGTGAGTCATGGGCACGACAGGCCGTGCAAGGAAGTCGGGGAAGACTGCCCCGTGGAGACCGTCTTCGTCACGGGCCGCTCGGCCACGGGGGTGCACGTGCACAGGGGACGGGGAGGAAAAGAGGAGAGGGTCAGGATCGCCGCCCACCCCCTGAAGGACCGGTCCGGGAACGTCACTCGCGTCGTCCAGGTCGTCGAGAGCCTCGAGTCCCGCCGGAGAGTGGAGGAGAAGTTCAAGACCATCTTCGACATGACCAACGACGCCATCTTCCTCCTCGACATGGACGGCAATTTCCTCGACGTGAACCGTGAGGCGCCCCGGCGCCTTGGATACAGCAGGAACGAAATGCTCTCCATGAACGTCGCCCAGATCGATCCGCCGGAGTTCGCGGCCAGGGTTCCCGAGAGGCTGCGGGAACTCAGGGAAAAGGGGCAGGCCGTCTTCGAGTCGGCTCACGTGCGCCGGGACGGCACGGTCATGCCGGTGGAGGTCAGTGCGAGAGTTTTGAATTTCGAGGGGAGGCCGGTCTTTCTCAGCGTCATTCGCGACATTTCGAGGCGCAAGGCCGCCGAGCGTGAGCTGCGTGAGAGCGAGGAGAAGTACCGCAATCTCTTCCAGCACTCCAACGACGCCATTTTCATCCATGACTTGGAAGGCGGCATCATGAACGTCAACAGGAGGGCCCTCGATCTGTTCGGCCACTCCCTGCCGCAGTTCCAGTCTCTCAATGTCGGGGACCTGCATCCCGAGGAAGATTTCGCCGTTTCGATGGAGGCCTTCGACGCCATTGTCACCGAGGGCTACGTCAACTTCGACATCACCTTCAGAAGGAAGGACGAATCGACGTTCCCTGCCGACGTTTCGTCGAGCCTCATCGAGCTGGGGGGCGAGCGTTTCGTCCAGGCGATCGTGAGAGACATATCCGGGAGGAGAGCGGAGGAGGACGCGGCGAGGGAATACGCCCGCGATCTGGAACGCATGAACCACCTCAAGGACCTCTTCACGGACATATTGAGTCACGACCTTCTCAATCCCGCCAGTATCGTCGCCCACGTATCCGCCACCCTTGCGGCCCGGGAACACCCCCGGGACGTCAAGGAGGTCGAAATGATCGAGCGGAACTCGCGCAGGATCCTGAGGCTGATCAAGGATGCGTCCACCTATGCCAAGGTGGAGAGCGAGGAGTCCCTGGAGAAGGTGGAGCGTGACCTGGTGGCGATCGTTGCGGCGAGCATCGAAGGCCTGCTGCCCAAGATGGAGGAGAAAGGCATCCAGCTGAAGTTCGAGCCGCGGGAC
>JAUWCW010000342.1 GCA_030609125.1 Candidatus Rokuibacteriota bacterium | reverse complement strand
ATGCCCAGCTCCGAGATGCGCCGCGACAGCACCGTCGTGGCGTCCAGGTGCGTGAAGGCCGTCGCCGGCGCCGGGTCGGTCAGGTCGTCAGCGGGCACGTAGATGGCCTGCACCGAGGTGATCGAGCCCTTCTTGGTGGAGGTGATCCGCTCCTGCAGGTCGCCCATCTCGGTGGCCAGGGTCGGCTGGTAGCCGACGGCGGAGGGCATGCGGCCGAGAAGGGCCGAGACCTCACTCCCCGCCTGGGTGAAGCGGAAGATGTTGTCGATGAACAAAAGAACGTCGGTTCCCTCGTCGTCACGGAAGGCCTCGGCCACGGTCAGGCCCGTGAGGGCCACCCGGAGGCGCGCTCCGGGAGGCTCCGTCATCTGACCGTAGATGAGGGCGGCCTTGGACTTGGCTCTCGCTTCGGGGTCGACCTTGGAGATGTCGAACTCACCGGTCTCTTCCCAGTGGGAGTTGAACTTGTCGCCGAGGTTGATGACCTTCGACTCGACGAACTCCCGGAGCAGGTCGTTGCCTTCGCGGGTTCTCTCCCCCACACCGGCGAAGACGGAAAAGCCTCCGTGGCTCATGGCGACGTTGTTGATCAGCTCCATGATGAGAACCGTCTTGCCCACGCCGGCGCCGCCGAAGAGGCCGGTCTTGCCGACCTTCGTGTACGGCTCGAGAAGGTCGATGACCTTGATGCCGGTCTCGAACATTTCCGTCGACGTCGACAGTTCGGTGAAAGAAGGGGGGAGGCGGTGGATGGGAAGCGTCTTCTTGGCGTTCACGGGACCCATTTCGTCGACGGGCTCGCCGACGACGTTCAGGATTCTTCCGAGCACTTCCCGGCCGACAGGTGTGGTAATGGCGTCCCCCGTGTCCGTGGCCTTCATGCCGCGCACCATGCCCTCGGTGGGCTTCATGGAGACGGTGCGGACGGTGTTCTCCCCAAGGTGCTGGGCGACCTCGAGAACGACGTCGAGCGTTTGTGTGCCATGGGCAGTCTGGACCTCTTCCTTAAGGGTCAGGGCGTTCATCAGGGGGGGAAGGTGACCGGGCTCGAACTCTACGTCGACAACCGGGCCGATGACCTGGGAGACGCGGCCTTCATTCATTTCTGTGCTCCTCCTTCGCGAATATCGTTACCCGACCAGGGCGTCGGCGCCGCTCACCACCTCGATGAGCTCCTTGGTGATGGCTGCCTGGCGGGCGCGGTTGTAGGTAAGGGTCAGCCTGGCGATCAGGTCCCCGGCGTTGCGCGTGGCGGCGTCCATGGCCGCCATGCGGGCACCGTGCTCACCGGCTGACGACTCGAGCAGAGCGCGGTAAATCTGGGAAACCACCAGCTCGGGAAAAAGCTGATGGGCCAGAGTGCCCAGATCCGGCTCGAAGATATAGTCCGGCGGCAGCTCCACCTCTTCTTCCTCCGCCGGCGGCTGGAGGGGCAGGATCTGCTGGAAGATGACGCGCTGCTGAATGACGGATATGAATTCGTTGAAGACCACGTAGACGGCGTCGCTCTCGCCGTTGACGAACCGCTCGGTCACCCGGGAGGTTATCCCTTCGGCCAGGGGGCGGTTGACGCCGCGGAAGGTGTCGAGGTACTCCTCGATGATGGGCCAGGGCCGCCGCTTGAGAAAGTCGCGGGCCTTCTTGCCGACCACCACCAGCTTCGGGTCCGTCGACGTCTGCTGAGCGAGAAACTTCATCGCCCGGTTGATGACGTTGCCGTTGAAGCTTCCGCAGAGGCCCTTGTCGGAAGTGACGACGATCAGCTCCACGTTCTTCTTCTCTCGGTCGCCGGCGAGGGGGTGCCCCTCCGCGGCGCCGAGGGCGGTCAGGCGGGCGCACATGCCGCCGAGCTCCCGGGCGTAGTCGCGGAAAGCAAGAGCACGCTCCTGGGCGCGGCGCAGCTTGGCCGCCGAGACCATCTTCATGGCCCTGGTGATCTGCTGCGTATTCTTTACGCTCTTGATCCGCTGCTTGATGTCGCGGAGACTGGCCATAGCGTGGAGCCCTTACTCTTCCGGGGAAGCGTTGAATTTCTTCGTGAACTCGTCGATGCACTCGCGGAGCTTGGAGTCGATTTCGGGGGTAAGCTCCTTGTGCTCCTTGATGCCGCGGTAGATCTCGTTGTAGTTGGTTTCGATGAACTCCAGCAGGCCGTTCTCGAACTCGCGGAGCCTGTTCACCGGAATGGGATCGAAGAAACCCTGCGTGCCCGCGAAGATCGTCACGATCTGCTTTTCGACGGACAGCGGCTGATACTGGTCCTGCTTCAAGGCCTCCACCATCCGTGCGCCCCGGGCCAGCTGGGCCTGGGTGGCGGCGTCGAGTTCGGAGCCGAACTGGGCGAAGGCGGCCATCTCGCGGTACTGGGCGAGGTCGAGGCGGAGGCGGCCGGCGACCTTCTTCATGCCCTTGATCTGGGCGTTTCCGCCGACGCGTGAAACCGAGATGCCGACGTTGATGGCGGGCTTGATGCCGGAGTAGAAAAGGCTGGACTCGAGAAAGATCTGACCGTCGGTGATGGAGATGACGTTGGTCGGAATGTAGGCCGACACGTCACCGGCCTGGGTCTCGATGATCGGCAGGGCTGTGAGGGAGCCCCCGCCCTTGTTGTCATTGAGTTTGGCCGCCCTCTCGAGGAGGCGGGAGTGCAGGTAGAAGACGTCCCCGGGATAGGCTTCGCGGCCGGGGGGGCGGCGGAGGAGCAGGGAGAGCTCGCGGTAGGCGGCGGCCTGCTTGGTGAGGTCGTCGTAGATGATGAGGGCGTGACGGCCGTTGTCGCGGAAGTACTCGCCCATGGCGCAGCCGGCGTAGGGAGCGATGTACTGCAGCGGGGCCGGGTCGGCGGCGCCTGCGATGATCACCGTGGTGTAGTCCATCGCCCCT
>JAUWCW010000162.1 GCA_030609125.1 Candidatus Rokuibacteriota bacterium | reverse complement strand
GTCGACACCCTCAGACCCCTGGGACAGCAGCAGATGCTCAGGAGGGAAGCGTGATGTCACAGGTCGATAGAATCCGCCGGGAGGCGCGACGCCTCCTCGAAGAGGGCGCGGTGAAGTACGTCGTCGGCTACCGGCGGGGACCGGACGGTCTCACCGCCGCACCCTTCTTCGCCGTGAAGCCCGAAGACGCGGAGCGGCTCATCTGGGACCCGACCTGCGTCCACAACCTGGTCCGGTTCGTCCGCGACGAAAAGCGGCGGAAGGGACGGGAAAAAGACCCCGACAGCCGCCCCGTGGCCATCGTCGTCAAGGGCTGCGACAGCCGCGCGGTGAACGTGCTGCTGCAGGAGAGGTTCATCGACCGCGGCGATGTCTACCTGATAGGTGTTTCCTGCGAAAGATCGGGCGTCGCCGACGAGAAGAAGGTGGCCCGCAGATTCAAGGGGAGAAAGGTGGACGGCATCGAGCGCGAGGGCGAGGACGCCTTCAGCGTCGAGTCGGAGGGAAAGAGAACGACCGTTCCCGCCGTCGAGCTTCTCGCCGAGCGCTGCGTCGAGTGCAGGGCAAGCTACCCCGTGGTCTCCGACTTCCTGGAGGGTGAAAAGATCGAGCGCAGCCCCGAGAAGCCCTACGGTTCGCTGGAGAAGATCGAGAAGATGTCCGCCGCCGAGCGCCGGGCCTTCTGGGAGGAGCAGATCGGGCGCTGCATCCGCTGCTACGCCTGCCGCTCCGTATGCCCCATGTGCTTCTGCGACGAGTGCGTGGTGGACACCATCAACTTCGCCGTCGACGCCGGCACCAGCGCCGAGGAGAAGGCGGACCGGATAAAGTGGATCGAGAGATCCTCCGCCTCCTCGGAGAATTTCGGCTACCACTACGTCCGGGCCATACATCTCGCCGGGCGCTGCATCGACTGCGGCGAGTGCCAGCGGGTCTGCCCCCTCGACATCCCGGTTCGTTTCCTCAACAAGAAGCTCGAAAAGGCCGCCAAGGAACTCTTCGGCTACGACGCCGGCTTCGACGCCGAGGGCGACTCGCTGGTCGCCAGCTTCCGCGACGACGATCCGGGCGACTTCATCAGGTGATGACAATGGAAAAGATCCTGCCCAAAAAATCATTCGCGCCGTGGGTGAAAAAACTCGCGGGGTTCGAGGTCTACGCGCCGGTGGAAAAGGACGGAGTCTGGATCTACGAGGCCGTGGAGGATCTGAAAGAGATCAGCCCCTCGTACCCGAACACCGTGCAGGCCCCCAAGAAGATCATCTTCCCCCAGACGGAGACACTCTTCGAGTTCGATACCGACGAGGAGGGACAGCCGACGCTCACCGAGACCCTGCCCGGGAAGAAGGACCGGGTCATCTTCGGGGTCCGGCCCTGTGACGCCAGGGCCGCCACGCTGACGGACATTGTCTTCGGCGGCACGATCAACGACCCCTACTATCAGGCACGCCGGGAGAAGACGGTCCTCGTGGGGCTGACCTGCAATCACCCCCCCTCCCCCAACTGCTTCTGCCCCAGCGTCGGCGGTTCGCCGCACTCCCGGGAGGGTCTCGATATTCTCATGACCGACCTCGGCGACCGGTACGTCGTCGACGCCGTGACGGAGAAGGGGGAGAAGCTTCTGAGCAAGGCGAAGAATCTCTTCACCAAGCCGACGGACCGGGACCGGCGGGAGCTGGCCACGGCTTTCACCGACTCCGAGCAGAGAATCGAACGGTCCCTGAGGGACGCGAACCAGCTTCCGGGCAAGCTCAAGAAGATGTTCGAGAGCCCCTTCTGGGACGAGAAGGCGCTGGGGTGCATCCGCTGCGGGATCTGCACCTACCTCTGCCCCGCCTGCCACTGCTTCGATCTCACCGACGAGCTCACCAGCGCGTCGCCGCCGAAGGGCAGGAGGATCCGCACCTGGGACACCTGCCAGTTCCCGGACTTCACCATGCACTCCTCAGGCCACAATCCCCGCCCCGACCGGGCGTCGCGTCTGCGGCAGCGGCTGAACCACAAGTTCCAGTACTTCGTGGAGCACCACGGAGAATTCCAGTGCACGGGCTGCGGCCGTTGCATATCGCGCTGTCCCGTGAGCATTGACATCATCGACATCCTCGAAGAGGTCCACGACCATGAGTCCTAACGCCTATCTGCCCAAGCTGGCAAAGATCGTCTCCATCAAGGAGGAGGTCGGCGGCGTCCGGCCCATCAAGACCTTCAGGATGCGGTTCGTCGGCGACAACGGCTTCTCCCACCAGTGCGGACAGTGCGCCATGCTCTCCGTCTTCGGCACGGGCGAGTCCATGATATCCATCTCCTCGTCCCCCCTGCAGAAGGACTACCTGCAGTTTTCCATCCTCAAGACCGGAAGGGTGACGACGGAGCTGCACGAGCTGAAGGAGGGGGACGTGATCGGCATCAGGGGCCCCTACGGAAACACCTTCCCCGTGGAGGAGTGGAAGGGGAAGAACCTGATCATCATCGGCGGCGGCATCGGCATCGCCCCGGTCTGGTCCGTCCTCCACACCGCCCTGGGCAACCGGGAAGACTACGGGGAGCTGTCGCTCTTCTACGGCTCCCGGACCTCCGCCGACCTCGTCTACAGCGAGGAACTCGAAGAGCTCAAGGGAAAAATGAACCTTCACCTCTCGGTCGACTCCGAGGAGGAGGGGTGGGACGGCTTCGTCGGCTTCGTCCCCGCCAACGTGCTGGACAAGAAGCCGTCGCCGGAGAACACCATCGCCGTCACCTGCGGCCCCCCGATCATGATCAAGTTCGTCATAGCCAACCTGAAGCAGCTCGGCTTCGAAGACGAGCAGATCTACACCACCGTTGAAAACAAGATGAAGTGCGGCATCGGCAAATGCGGCCGCTGCAACATCGGCAAGCACTACGTCTGCATCCACGGCCCCGTCTATTCCTGGGCCGAGCTGAAGAAACTGCCTCAGGAGTATTGAGGAGGAGAGAGAGCGCCATGACAGCAAAGAAAGCTTCAACGAAGAGGCCGGCGAAGAAGGCCCCGAAAAAGACCGCGCCGAAAGTGAAAAAGCAGGCCGAAGTCTGCGAGATCCCGACCCACGGGGAGAACTTCGTCACTATCTACATCATGGGCTCGGGCTACAAGGTCCCGGAAGAGGCCACCATCATGGGCGCCATCGAGTACGCGGGCTACCAGATCAAGAGGGGCGCGGGCTGCCGCGAAGGCTACTGCGGGGCCTGCGCGACGATCTACCGGATGCCGGGGGACTACAAAATCTACACCGGCCTGGCCTGCACCACCATGGTGGCCGAGGGCATGTGGCTGACCCAGATCCCCGCGCACCCGGCCCACAAGGCGATCTACGACATGGACCGGATCACCGCCGACGTGGCGACGATACAGAAATTCTACCCGGAGGTCTTCCGCTGCGTGGCCTGCAACACCTGCTCCAAGGCCTGTCCCCAGGAGCTGGAGGTCATGGACTACATCCAGGCCGCCAAGCGGGGCGACATGGAGGCCCTCATGGACATCTCTTTCGACTGCCTCGCCTGCGGCCTCTGCGCCATCCGCTGTCCCGCCGAGATCGTCCAGATGAACGTCGCCCTCCTCGGCAAGCGCCTCTACGGCAAGTACCTGGCGCCGAAGAGTGAACACCTCGAAAAACGCATCCGGGAAATGAAAAGAGGCAAATACGACCGTGAGTACAAAAAGCTGATGACGGCGGAGAAAGAGGCCCTGTCGAAGCTCTACTACGACCGGGACATGGAATCATAGATGAAAACAAGCACCGATAACGAAACATTCGCGGGAGAGATTTTGGTTCCTGACAAGGCGTCGCCCGATGTGAGCGCGGAGGCGTACGTCCGAACGCCGCACAAGCGAACGAGGGCGCAACGCAGTCAGGGAGCAAAAGAATCCCGTGAAAGGAGCAGGTTATGTATCCGGAATACATGAACGAGTCTTTAGAGAAGGTCGCCCGGACCAGGGGCGAGAGGTTCGAGCTCGCCCGGACCGGCAAGCCCGTCTACCCCCTCATGGACGCACGGGAGCGCAAGGACGTGCTGGACGGGTTTCACCCCGACTTCCAGAAAGGGGCCCAGCGCAAGGTCCGCGTGGGGCCCAACAAGGGGGAGATGCTCACCACCGAGGTGGCGGAGATGCTCGAGTCCCACTCCCGGATCTCGCCGAAGTTGTTCGATCTCACCAAACCCGACTTCGAGACGGAGCTTCTCATCGTCGGCGGCGGCGGGGCCGGGGCGGCAGCGTCCATCATCGCCCTTCAGAACGGCGTCAAGTCCATCATCGCCACCAAGCTGCGCATGGGCGACGCCAACTCCATGATGTCCCAGGGCGGCATGCAGGCGGCGGTGAGCGAGACCGACTCCCCCACCCGCCACTACCTGGACGCCATGGGCGGCGGACACTTCGAGAACAAGCCGGAGCTGATGCGGGCCCTCACCGAGGATGGCCCGGAGGTCGTCAAGTGGCTCGAGGATCTGGGCGTGATCTGGGACAAGGTGGAAGGCAACAAGCTCAAGGTCCTGCACGGCGGGGGCACCTCACGCAAGAGGATGCTCTCCTCCCGGGACTACACGGGCATGATCATCATGCGGACCCTCATGGACGAGGTGCGGAACCACCCCGACATGGTTCGGGTCATGGACTTCATGCCCGCCGTCGAGCTGATCCTCGACGACAAGGGACGCTGCGCGGGGGCCGTGCTCTACAACCTCGAGACGGAGGAATACTTCATCGTCAAGGCCAAGGCCACCCTCATCGCCACCGGCGGCTACGGGCGCCTGCACATCCGCAGCTTCGCCACCACGAATCACTACGGCGCCACCGGCGACGGCCTCGTCATGGCCTACCGGGCGGGCGCGAACCTGATGTTCATGGACTCGGTCCAGTACCACCCCACCGGCGCCGCCTTCCCGGAGCAGATCGCGGGCTTTCTCGTCACCGAGGGGATCCGGGGCGCCGGCGGCCAGCCCGTGAACAAGTCCGGGGAGCTCTTCGTCTTCCCGCGTGAGCCCCGGGACGTGGAGGGGGCCGCCATCATCCGCGAGTGCGTGCAGAACTGCAACGGCATCGAGACCCCCTCCGGGCGCGTCGGCGTGTGGCTCGATTCTCCCATCATCGACATGATCCAGGGCGAGGGGTACACGCGACGGCACTTCCCCGCCATGTACCGCCAGTTCATCCGGTACGGCATCGACATCACGCAGGAGCCGATGCTCATCTACCCCACCCTGCACTACCAGAACGGGGGGGTCGAGATAAGCGCGAAATGCGAAACGAACATCCCGGGCCTCTTCGTCGCCGGGGAGGCCTCCGGCGGGCTCCACGGCCGCAACCGTCTCATGGGCAACTCGGTGCTGGACTACAACGTCTTCGGCCGCCGGGCCGGCAAGTACGCCGCCGAGTACGTGCAGAAGGTGAAGA
>JAUWCW010000269.1 GCA_030609125.1 Candidatus Rokuibacteriota bacterium | reverse complement strand
GGTCCCCACCGGAGACAGATGCGGGTTTTGTGCGAAACGGGCTTGCAAAAAGCACGGTGACGCTTATCCTAGAGCCGGGAGACAGGGGATGAAAGGCATTGAGAACGACCTGGCCGAACTGGAAGGCGCCCTCCGGCGGCTGGAGGTGGAGTACGACCAGTTCCTGAGCGGGAAAGTGCGCATACAGCCGAACAAGGCCGAGTCGGAGGTGCTGAGACTGATCAGGATCTACAGCAACCGGGGTATCCAGAATCCCGGCCTGCGCTTTCGGTACTCCAACATCGTAGCCAGATACAACACCTTCAGGAACGTGTGGACGAGAAAAGTCCGGGAAATGGAAGAGGGGCGGGTGGTTGGGCGCCCCTGGAAAGCGACTGTTGCTCAGCGCACGGCCGGCACGGCCATTTCAGTTCCGCCGCAGAAAAGGAAATTCGTCGCCGCCGACCTTCATGCCGAGGAGAAGAGCATGAAGGATATTTTCAGGTCCTACAAGGACTTGAGGGAGGAGTGCGGAGGGGAGACCGACAGACTTCGGCTCGAGAGCTTCACCAGGATCCTCGCGGAGAAGGTGGAGCGGATAAAAGAGTCGAAGCAGTGCGAAAAAGTCGAAATACGTCTCAGGCGCGACAAGGACAAATGCCGGATTCTCGTCCGTCCCGTGCGTGATGAGTGCTGAGCTCAGGGACTTCACCATTTGCCCCGGCGCCGTGTTATTCCTGACGCATCCCAAGGCAATGTGTTGACTTTTTGACACAGGCGATCCCCTGACAGACTGATTCATACGTGTGGCTGCAAACGATTGTTGTATGTAACATACTGATAATATGTACATATACTATTATTGGCATTTTCTGGGAACTATGGTACGCTTGTTGCATTAATACGATGTGAATCTGGTGGTTTTTTCATAGCTGTAAAAGGGTTAGGGAAGGGAAAACGGGGTATGCTGAGAAAGCAGAGGACACTCGCACAGTCGATTGGCTGCTACGGGATGGGTCTGCACACCGGCCTCATTGTCAACATGACCCTCAGACCCCTTCCGCCCGGCTCCGGGGTTGTTTTTCAGCGGCTTGATCTGGACGGGCACCCGCGGGTCAAGGCCACTTACGCCAATATATCTGGAACGACCATGGCGACTTCTCTGGCGTGGGGGGGGGTGGAGGTGCGCACGGTGGAGCACCTTCTCGCCGTTTTCGCCGGCATGGGGATCGACAACATCCTTGTCCAGCTCGACGCACCTGAGGTGCCGATCCTTGACGGCAGTGCCGCGCCGTTCATCTACCTCATCCGCCATGCGGGCGTCATCGACCAGTCCGCTTTCCAGCCCTGTCTGCGCGTGAAGAAGCAGGTGGAGGTGAAGCAGGACGACAAAAGCGTGGCGATTTTCCCCTCGGAGCGGACGGAGATCTTCTGCACCATCGACTTCGATCACCCTCTGATCGGTGAGCAGCACAGCAGCTATATCCACAACGAGGAGAACTTCTGCCGCGAGATAGGGCCCGCCCGCACGTTCGGTTTCAAGAGCGAGGTCGACTATCTCCACAAGAACGGACTGGCCAGAGGCGGCTCACTTGACAATGCCGTCGTTGTCGACGAGTACCGCGTTCTCAACGACGAGGGGCTGAGGTACCGGGACGAGTTCGTCCGGCACAAAGTGCTCGACAGCCTGGGAGACCTCTTCCTTGCCGGCTTTCCGCTCCTCGGCCGCTTCGTGGGCATAAAATCCGGGCACCATATGAACTACCTCCTCATTCAGCAGCTCATGTCGGACAGGAAAGCCTGGGAACTGGTGACGGCCGATGAGCCTCACGCCGCAGAATATCCCGAAGAGGCAGCCTTACCCCTGACGAGTCCTGTGACTGCCTGACGGCGCCGCCCTTTTACGCCTTTTACTCCACCCTGACAACGTAGGGGCTGTAGCCTCGTCTTTCCAGGTCCTCCCCGGCCGCGCGGGCGGCATCCTGGCTGGGAAACCGCCCCACCACCACCCGATAGTAGGTGTTTTTCTCGTCCTGAAAGCCGACGATGGAAACGGTGTCGTTATCCCGGCGAAGAGCCTCCTGGAGCTCTTCCGCGTTGTCCAGCACCAGGAAGGATCCGACCTGAAGGGAAAAGGTCCCGGGGGCGGCGAGCGAGGCAGCGTCTCCCGCGCTGCCGAAGGCCTCTACCACGACATCGGCTATCCCTTCCCTGACCATCCCCAGCCTGCGGGCCGCCCCGTAGGAGAGGTCGATGATCCTTCCCTCGACAAAGGGGCCCCTGTCGTTGATTCTGAGCGTCACCTTCCGGCCGTTTCCCGTGTGAGTGACGCGGACGACGGTCCCCAGGGGCAGGGTGCGGTGGGCGGCGCTGATTCCGTACATGTTGTACCTCTCCCCGCTGGCGGTCTTGCGCCCATGGAACTTGGAGCCGTACCAGGAGGCGATGCCTTCCTGCCGGAAGACGACCTCTCCGGAGGGGCGGAGCGCGCGGGGGGCACACGAGACAAGGGTTATGGAGATGACGAAGCACAGCACATGCCGCTGAAGAGGTGAGAACACTTTGCTCCTTTGCTTTTACAGAGTTTTTCTTTATTATATGCCATGTTTTCGGCGCATGGAACAGTCTTCCGAGGAGGCGGCGTGAGGAATTCGTGGGGAGAAAAATGTGGAGTCTTCGGGATTTATGGCCATCCCGAGGCATCGAACATGTCCTACCTGGGTCTGCACGCGCTGCAGCACAGGGGGCAGGAAAGCTCTGGAATAGTCTCCTCGGACCGGCAGCATCTTTATTCCAACCGGGAGATGGGCCTGGTGGTCGACATTTTCGATCGCGACACCCTGAGGAAACTCCCCGGGGATATGGCCATCGGGCACAACCGCTACTCCACCTCGGGCGAGAGTGAGTTCAAGAACGCCCAGCCGTTCGTCGTGGAGACAGGTTTCGGCTCACTGGCCATCGCCCACAACGGCAACCTCGTCAACGCCATGGAGGTCCGTCGTGAGCTCGAGAGGGACGGTGCGATCTTCCAGTCCACCATGGACACGGAGGTCATTGTCCACCTCATGGCCCGCGCCGAGGGAGGCGAGCTTCCCGACCGGCTTGTCTCGGCCCTGCGGAGGGTGGAGGGGGCCTACTCGCTCCTCCTTCTTTCGTCGGAGATGCTTATAGCCGCCAGGGACCCCCAGGGCTTTCGACCCCTTGTCCTCGGGCATGTCGACGGCGCGCCGGTTTTCGCATCGGAGAGCTGTGCCCTGGATCTTATCGGGGCCGCCTTCGAGCGGGAGATCGAGCCGGGAGAGGTGGTCGTTGTCAGGGACGGAAAGACGGAGAGCTTCCATCCCTTTCCCGAGGAGGCCAATGCGCACTGCGTTTTCGAACTGATCTACTTTTCCAGGCCCGACAGCCTCATCTTCGGCAAGAACGTTCACGAGGTGCGAAAGGAGCTGGGCCGCCGGCTTGCCATGGAAGCGGACGTCACCGCCGACGTAGTCGTCCCCGTTCCGGACTCGGGGGTTCCGGCGGCACTCGGCTACGCCGAGGCGGCGGACCTGCCCTTCGAGACGGGTCTCATCCGGAACCACTACGTGGGCCGGACCTTTATTGAGCCCCGCCAGTCCATCAGGCACTTCGGCGTGAAGC